>DATHAN010000318.1:0-7685 GCA_035296645.1 Thermoleophilaceae bacterium | reverse complement strand
GCGACAGAGTCCCTGGCCTGCCTCGAGGGACGGAGGTCCCTTGACGGTCGCCCCGCTTCGTCCAACGCAGGAGCTAAGCCCGGGAGTAGCCTCGCGCCGTGGCCACGACGGTTTACTACTGCGCCAGCTCGCTGGACGGCTACATCGCAGAGGACGACGACAGCCTCGACTGGCTGCTCAATTACCAGGGCACCTTCGAGCCCGAAACCGCTGATCCCAGCCCGATGGACGAAGGCGGCGCATACGAGGGCTTCTACGAGAGTGTTCGGGCGCTCGTCGCGGGCTCTGCCACCTACGAGTGGATCCTCGACCACCTTGACGTCGCGGGTGGAGGAGAGTGGCCATACCGGGGTAAGCCATGCTGGGTGCTGCGCTCCCGTGACCTGCGCCTGCCCGAAGGCGAGGGCGTCGACGTACGAATCGCGGACGCGCCGGTAGGCGAGCTCTACAGCGAGATGGCGGCCGCGGCCGGCGACGGCGTGCTCTGGGTGGTCGGCGGCGGAGGCGTCGCTTCACAGTTCGCGGACGAGGGTCGCCTGGACGAGGTTCAAGTGACCGTGGTCCCCGTCGTACTGGGCGCCGGGAAAAAGCTCTTCGAGCGTCGACTCCCGAGCGGCTCGATGCAGCTAACCGGGACGCGCACCTTCAAGAACGGCATGGTGGAGTTGCGCTACGAGATCTGACACTAGGTCCTCGGAAGTGCCCCGATTGCCTTTGCGGCGCGCGGCTCGGCGTGAGGCCCCTCAGCGATCCACGGAGTCGCGACCGCTTCCGGCGACGACGCGATCGCGGCCCGGGCCGCCAAGCACGCGGTCGTCGCCCGAGCCGCCGGCAAGCAGGTCCTCACCGCGCCGCCACGAAGGAGATCGTGGCCTGACCGGCCGAGCAGGCGATCGTCTCCCCTCCCCCCAGCACGACGTCGTCGCCCGACCCGCAGTCGATCACGTCGTCTCCGCCACGTCCGTCGACGCGGTCGTTCCCGGAACCGCAGCGGATGACGTCGCGCTCACTGCTTCCGACGAGCACGTCGTCCGCTGCGCTGCCACGCACGGTCCGAGCGGGCGCGCACCGAGAGAAGGTCGCCACTGTCTGCGAGACGCCGTCGCGGTAGGTGAAGGTCGCGGTGTTGGTCAGCGACCCGAGGCGGGGCACTGCGGAGGAGTGCGCAGGAAGCTCCGTCGGTTCGGGCCCTCGCCCTCCGTCACGTCGTGGAGCGAGACAGGCAACCGCGTGCGGCTTGGCCTCCGGGTCGCGCGGGTTGCGGTAGTCGATCGCCAGGCGGTACGCCGTCGGCGACCCCGGGGCGGTGGAGGTGAACGTCCCTGTAAAGCTCTGGCGCGAGCCGCCTTGGGCAAGGGCCGCCCTCGCGAGCCCGAGAGAGATGGCTGCGACGACCGCGAACGGAACGAGCTTCTTCACGTGACCCTCCTGCCCTCGGCTCCGTACAGCGTACCATACGTCGTACGGAAGCGTCGTGAGTAACCGCTCGGGCGAGCGGCGCGAGCCGCTCTCGCGCGAGCTGATCGCTCGGACCGCGCTTGCGCTCGCCGATCGCGAGGGCTTCGAGCGCGTGACCATGCGCCGCCTCGCACGCGAGCTGGGTGTCGGGACGATGACTCTGTACGGCTACTTCCGCGACAAGGAGGAGCTCGTCGACGCGGCGATCGACGCGGCGAGCCGCGAGCAGTCAGTCGCGCTTTCCGACGAGAGCTGGCGTGAACGGGTCGGCTCGCTCATGCGCGGCTTGAGGAGCGTCCTCGAGGCACACCCGAGCGGGATGCGCGCCCGGCTCGGCCGGCCGCTGCTCGGCCCGGAGGCCCTGCGGGTCACCGAGGCGGCGATGCAAGTCCTGCTCGGGGCGGGCTTCTCGCGCGAAGAGGCGGCTCGCGCCTATCGAGCTCTCTTCGTCTACACCTTCGGGTTCGCCGCCTTCAGCTCGCCCGACGACCCGGAGGAGACGAGGCGGCGGACGCGGGCGGCCCTCGCCGGGCTCCCGTCCAGCGAGTACCCGGAGCTCACGAGGTCGATCGACGAGGCTGCGGAAGTCATGGCCGGGGACGCCCAGTTCGAGTACGGGCTCGAGCGGATCCTCGACGGCCTCGAGGTGGCGCTCGCCGCGGCCACCGGCGACCCGCCTCGCTAGCGGTGCCTCGCGGTCCGCCCCGCGGATACGGCTGGTAAACCATGACGCCGCGATGGCGTACGACGAAGACCTCGCCAACCGCGTCCGCGAGCTCGTCGCCGGCGAGCCCAACGTCACCGAGAAGAGGATGTTCGGTGGCCTGGCCTTCCTCGTCGGCGGCCATATGGCGGTCGCCGCCAGCGGTCAGGGCGGCCTGATGGTGCGTGTCGATCCCAAGGACACGGACGCCTTGCTCGCCAAGCCGCATGCTGAGCCGTTCGAGATGCGTGGACGCGCGATGCAGGGCTGGCTCCGCGTCGCTGCGGAAGGACTGGTAACCAAGCGCCAGCTTGAACCCTGGGTAGGGCGCGGCATCACCTACGCGCGCTCGCTTCCTTCCAAAGAGTGAGCCGTCCGCGAGAGACCTCCCGTGCCATGCCCCCCGCTGTTCGCGGCGCGGGGGCGCTTGCGTGGCGAATGAGAGGCACGGGAAGCGGGACCTCCGCCATTTGCCCTTGCAGTGGAGCGCTGGTGGAGGTCCCGCCTCCCTGGTCGCGCGGGGGAGAACTCGCGCGACTTACCTCTTCGCAGGACTCACGTCAGTCCTGCCGCTGGCAATCTCGGGAGACCGATCGCCAACGTCTGGGGTCGCCATCCGAGCCGCTCCCGCGGCCGCTAGCGAAGAAGAGAGATTCGTGGCCGGGCGCCGTAGCCGTTGCCCGCTCACTCGACGCGTGGTTGAGAGGGGTAACGAGACACGGACGAGTACCCGGGTACAGCGGCATGAGGCTCGCTGCTTGACGGCTCGGGGGCATAGAGAGCGTCGCGTGCGCCTCAGCCACCACGGCGCGGACGCTCTTCAGCGCCGGGGTAGATGGTCAGCGAAGCCGGGCAGACCTCGCGCGGCTTTGGCCGTGGCGAGGGGGATGGCCCGACGGTCGTGTAAAGGACGGCGCGCCCGAGAATCCCCAGCCTCGAGAGCATTGCGTTGAGGGGCGGTGGCGGCCAGCGCCTAGCCGCAGGAAACGATCCCGGGATGAGCGAGGCAGACACGACCTACCGCCCGAGGTGGTAGCCAGTGCAGGTCACGTGGAAGGCGTGGCCGTGCATGCGAATCGAGCGATCACCGAGCAGGACGTCGAACCCGCACGCGAGGCAGCGCCCCAGAGAGAGCTCCCCGTTGGCGGCCGGGCCAGCGCCCGTTCAGGAGTCCGACTTCGCGCTGGCGCCTGCCCAGAGGCCGGGCCGATAGCTGTGACTGGAGAGGGAAAATGGCTCCTCCTTTGCTCGCTTGCAAGGAGGGCCCGCTCGCAGCCCTTGGACTGCGACCCGTTCCCCAGCACGATCTCGAGAGCGGTCACATCGCCGGAGGCGCTGTGCACTCCCGTCGGCGGGAGGGTAGCGAACGACGCGCGGCTACGGCGCTTCGGTTGTGGGCTGCGCCCAGCGGGTAGAGAGGTCAAGCAGGTCAGCGAAGGGAGGAGTGGTGGCTACAAGCGCAGAGGAGCAGCTCGTCAAGTACCTCACCGACGCGCACGCCATGGAGGAGCAGTCGGTCCAACTACTTGAGAAGGGTTCTCAAATCATCGGCGATGAGGAGATCGCGCGGATCTACAGAGCGCACCTCATGCAAAGCAAGGAGCATCGAGAGCACATCCGGAAGCGCCTCGAGGCCCACGGCGAGAGTCCGTCGAAGCTCAAGGACGCTGCGATGAAGACCGGGGCGATCGGCATCGGCGGGGTGGCACTGGCCGCGCCAGATACGCCGGTGAAGCTGAGCGCGGCGGCGTTCGCTTTCGAGAGCCTCGAGATCGCCTCGTATCGGTTGCTCCGTCGCCTCGCCGACCGCACCGGCGACACGGAGACCGCCTCGGTGGTCGACCGGATACTCGAGCAGGAGGAGGCTGCCGCAGAGCTGGTCGAGGGAACGTTCGACCGCGCGCTCGAGGTGACGCTCGGCGAGCCTCCGTCTAGTCCCGTCACCCCCGTGACACCCATCGGAAAGCCGTCCAAACGCCCGCGCGAGGCGCAATAGGGCACCGTTCCGACGACGCCCCACAGGGGTACCAACCGGGCTGGGCGTCAAGCTGCCCTTCGTCCTGCTCGAGGACCTCGACCGTGCCGAGACGACGCTGCGCCGGCTCGCGGCACGGAGGAACGCATGCGGAAGACATCTACGCCCCTCACGCTGTCGGTGCTCGCCCTGGTCTTAGCCTGCGGGTCTCTGATCTCGCCTCAGAGCTCGCGCGCCGCCGGGCTCGACACGAGCTCGCGGATAATCGCGCCGCCGCGAGTGGCAGAGCGTCAGGTCGTCCGGTATCTCGTGCCGAAGTACAACGGAGCGTATACGAACTCCGACGTTCGCTGGCTGGTCGGACGCTACTTCGATGTGTCTGTCGAGGCCGGTGTCGACCCGCTAGTCGTCATCGCCCAGATGGACCACGAGACCGCGCACCTGAGCTCCTACTGGAGCCAGAGGCCGCGAAGGAACCCGGCGGGCATAGGCGTCACGGGCGAGCCGGGGGAAGGAGTGTCTTTCCCCCGCTGGTCGTACTCGGTCGACGCCCACGTCGGCAGGCTGCTGGCCTACGCGCTCCCCAGGGGCGCCGGCACAACCCGGCAGAAGACGCTCATCGCGCGAGCTCTCTCGTGGCGTTCGCTGCCGGACTCCTACCGGGGCTCGGCCCGGACCATCTACGGTCTACAGAGGCGCTGGGGGAGCGACCGGTACTACGCCCGGAAGCTGGCGCGGGCGGGGGACGTCATAGACGCCGTCCCTAGGTGACCGCACGAGCCGCCGCTCGCCCGGCCACCCGCCCAGAGAAGAGGCACCCCCCGAGGAACGTGCCCTCGAGCGCCCGGTGGCCGTGCATGCCGCCTCCCCCGAAGCCCGCGACCTCGCCGGCGGCATAGAGCCCGGGAAGAGGCTCGCCGCCCGAGCTCAGGACCCGCCCACTCAAGTCGGTCTCGAGACCTCCCAGCGTCTTGCGAGTGAGGATGGAGAGCCGGACGGCGACGAGGGGGCCGGCGTCGGGATCGAGCAGCCGGTGTGGCCGGGCGACGCGCACGAAACGATCGGTGAGGTAGCGGCGCGCCGCGACGATGGCCATCAGCTGGGGGTCCTTGCCGAGGCCCGTCTCGACCTGGCGGTCCCGGGCGACGATCTCGCGCTCGAGCTTGTCGCCGTCGACCTGCGCCTCGCCGACCAGCTCGTTCATCAGCTGCGCGAGCTCGGGCACCGTGCGAGCCTCGACGAAGTCAGGGCACTCACGCGCGAACCGCTCGACGTGGGTCTCGACGCCCGGGAGCGCGCGCTTGAGCAGCTCGCGCGTGTTGCGCCCTGTGAGATCCGGGTTTTGCTCGGACCCAGACAGCGCGAACTCGGTGCCGAGGATGCGCCGGTTGAGGAGGAACCACGAGTGTCGATCGCCAGCCCGGGCGATGTGCTCTACGGCGCCGAGTGCGTCGAACCCCGGGAAGAGGGGGGCCGGGAGCCGGCGGCCGCGAGCGTCGAGCCACAACGGCGAGGGTCCCGAGAGGATGCGGATGCCGTGCCGCGTCCAGATCGAGGCGGGGTTGCGCACACCCTCCGGGTAGTTCCACATGCGATCGCGGGCGATCACCCGCCCGCCCGCCTCGCTCGCGATTTCGAGCATGCGCCCGTCGACGTGGTCCGGCACGCCCGAGAGCATGTCCGCTGGGGGATCGCCGTAGCGCTTCGGCCAGCTCCGACGAACGAGGTCGTGGTCGCCGCCGATGCCCCCCGAGGTGACGACGACCGCCTGCGCGCCGAGCTCGAACTCGCCGACGACAGTGCGGGAGCTCGGCGAGCCTCGCTCTGCGGAGCTCGCCTCGAGCAACTCGCCGACGGCGCCGTCGACGGACCCGCCTCCTGACCTCAGGCCGGTTACCCGGTGGCGGAAGCGCACGGATACGAGCCCCTTCGTCTCGGCCTCGCGCACGCGCCGGGCGAACGGCTCGACGAGGCCGGGTCCCGTACCCCAAGTCACGTGGAAGCGCGGGACGGAGTTGCCGTGCCCGATGGCCGAGTATCCGCCCCGCTCGGCCCACTGGACGAGCGGTAAGAGGCGCACGCCCTGGGCGCGCAGCCACGCGCGCTTCTCGCCGGCCGCAAAGTCGACATAGGCCTCCGCCCAGCGCCGCGGCCAGGCGTCCTCCTCGCGGTCGAAGCTCGCGGCGCCGAGCCAGTCCTCAAGTGCCAGCTCCCGCGAATCGGGCACCCGGAGCCGGCGCTGCTCGGGTGAGTCGACGAGAAACAGTCCTCCGAAGGACCAGAACGCCTGCCCTCCGAGCGAGGCCTCGGGCTCCTGGTCGAGGAGGATCACGCGCCGACCGGCGTCGGCGATCTCCGCAGCGCAGACGAGGCCCGCAAGCCCCGCGCCTACGACGATTACGTCGGCGTCCTGTGCGATGCGGCGGACAGTAGTCACTGCGAGCCGCCTGGCCCTTCTCGCGAGACGGGTCGGACGAGAGCGCCCCACGCTTCATGGACCACTCTAGGTGTCGTGGGCAGGCGGCTCGGGGTTCGGCCTCGGGCGGCTGGGTACGAGCACGCGAGACCGGCGCCGCCCGGGCGCGGGCGTTCGAGGAGGAGCCGAATCGAGTGTCGGGCATCGTCGCTGCACACGGTCCGTTTGACCCCGACCTCGGCCAGCGCATGCTCTCACGGCTCGTGCACCGGGGGCCCGACGGCGAGGGCTCGCGTCGGGTCGGCGACTCGTGGCTGGGGCACCGGCGACTTGCGATCGTAGATCTCGAGCACGGCGGTCAGCCGCTCGGGAACCGCGCCGGGGACCTCTGGCTCGTCGGGGACGGGGGGCTCTACAACCATGACCGTCTCCGCGCCGAGTTGGGCGACGAGCGCTTTCACTCGCGCTCCGACCACGAGGCCGCGCTTCACCTCTTCGACGACGAGGGCGTCGGCGCGTTCGAGCGGCTCTGGGGCGAGTTCGCCTTCGCGCTCGCCGGGGACGATGACCGCTTCGTCGCCACCCGCGACACGCTCGGCGTCGCCCCTCTCTACTGGGCTCGCCGCGGCGACACGGTGGTCTTCGCATCCGAGCTCAAGGCCTTTGACGAAGACTGGCGCAGCGAGATCGAACCCTTTCCGCCCGGACACGCGTGGACGCCCCAGGATGGGCTCAGAGCGTGGCGCCCGTCGCCGACCGCCGCTCCCGTGCTGATGAGAAGCCTCGGGCCGGACGAGGATCCGCCGCCATGGGTGTTCGCCGCGATCCGGGACTCGCTGATCCGCGCGGTCGAACGCGAGCTGGTGGCCGACGTAGAGGTGGGGGTGTTCCTCTCGGGCGGCGTCGACTCGAGCATCGTCACCGCGATCGCGGCGCGAGCGGCCGAGCGAAGCGGCGCGAGGATCAAGACCTTCGCGGCCGGCCTTCCCGACAGTGCGGACCTGATCGCGGCCCGCGCGGTGGCCGACCACGCCGGCACCGACCATCACGAGCGCGTCTACACGGCCGAGGAGGCGATCGCGCTCCTACCCGAGGTCATCGCGTTGCCGATCATGCCCGCGCCGTACTCGGCC
>DATHAN010000317.1:0-4285 GCA_035296645.1 Thermoleophilaceae bacterium | reverse complement strand
CGCGCGCAGCTTCTCCTCGAGGTCGGCGATCTGCTTCTCGAGCATCATCTGCTCGTTCTTGGCGTCGTCGTACTCCGAGTTCTCGGAGATGTCGCCGAACTCGCGCGCGTCGCGGATGCGGTCGGCGACCTCGCGCCGGCGGTCGGTCGAGAGGTGCTCGATCTTGGCCTTGAGGTCCTCGAGGCCCTGGGGTGTGAGGATCAGTTCCTTTGGCATATCGGAGAGGGGTCGCGGCTGCGCTTCCCGGCACGCGCCACGGGCGTGGCCGGCTCGCGAGGACGCGCGAGGATAGCAGCGGTTTCGCCGCCTGACCGGCGTTTTTCAGGCACGCGTGCGCGCCGGCGTCGGGGCGGGCTCAGGCGGCGAGCGGCACGCTGAGCCCGGCGAGCGCGCCCCGCGCCGCGTCGGTCGTCGGCGCCTCGACGAGCTCCCGGCGCTCGTGCTTCGATAGCCCGAGCGCATCGGCGTACCAGGGGTAGAACTTGCGCAGGTAGCGGCCGGCGCGCTCGACGCCGAGGTGCTCCTCACAGCGGTCGATGACCCACTCGAGCTCACGCGTGACCTCGTGTGGCGGGGGCTCGCCGTGGTAGCGGCCGAGGAGCCGCGCGAACCGCCACGGGTCGCCGAGCGCGCCGCGCGCGAGCATGACCGCCTCGGCGCCGGTTCGCCGGAACGCGTCGAGCGCGCGCTCGTCGGAGGAGAGGCCGCCGGAGAGGATCACGGGCGCGTCGAGGCGCTCGACGAGCTCGGCGGCGAGCGCCACGTCGGGCGACCCCTCGTGCTGCTGCGAGGCGTGGCGCGGGTGGAAGGCGATCCCCGCGACGCCGGCCTCCTCGACGAGGCGGCGCGCCAGCTCGGCGCCGGTGCGCTCGCCGGGGCGCTGGCCCGAGCGCAGCTTGACCGTCACGGGGCGCTCGCCGCCCTCGATCGCCGCGTGCGCGAGCGCGAGCGCGCGCTCGGGCTCGTCGAGCAGCGACGCACCGGCGCCCGTCTTGCACACCTTGCGCACGGGGCAGCCCATGTTGATGTCGATGACGTCGGTGCCCGCCTCGGCCACGATCGCGGCCGCCTCCCGCATGGCGTCGGGGTCGTGACCGAAGAGCTGGAACGAGACCGGGTGCTCCTCCGGGTGGATGCGCAGGAACTCCCGCAGCGTGCGCGCGTCGCGGTACGTGAGCCCGAAGCTCGAGACCATCTCCGAGACCGCGAGGCCGGCGCCGAACCGGCGCGCCTGGAGGCGGACGAACCAGTTGCCGATGCCGGCGAGGGGGGCGAGGACGAGGCGATTCTCGAGCGTCAGGTCCCCGAGCCGCCAGGGATCGGTGAGCGCGCGCATTGCGCGACGAACCGTAGCCAGGCTTCGCTCAGGCGTTGCGCTCGTGGATCACGCGCAGGCCGGTCAGGGTCAGCTCGTCGTCGACCTCGGAGATCTCGGCGCAGAACGGCACGACCGCCGCCGCGAGCCCGCCGGTGGCGATCGCCTCGGCCTCGACGCCGAGCTCCTCGCGCATGCGCGCGACGATCCCGTCGACCTGGCCGGCGGTGCCGAAGATAAGCCCCGACTGGAGCGCGGCGATCGTATTGCGACCGATCGTTTCGTCCGGGGCCTCGAAGTCGACCTTCGGCAGCTTCGCGGCGCGCTCGGAAAGCGCCTGCATCGAGATCTCGACGCCGGGCGCGAGCACGCCGCCCAGGTACTCGCCCTCGGCCGACACGGCGTCGTAGTTGGTCGACGTCCCGAAGTCGACGACGATGCACGCCTCGCCGAAGCGCTCGTAGGCGGCGATCGCGTTGACGAGCCGGTCGGCCCCGACCTCGCGCGGATTGTCGATCCGGATCGGCATGCCGGTGCGGACGCCGGGGCCGACGAGCAGCAGCGTGCCGGCGAGGTAGCGCTCAGATACCTGCTCGTACTCGTGCGTGAGCTGGGGCACGACCGACGACACGATCGCCCCGTCGAGATCGGCGAGCGAAAGTCCCCGCAGCGCGAGCAGTCCCACGAGCATGGAGGCGAGCTCGTCGGCGGTCGCCTCGCGCGCCGTCGCGAAGCGCCAGTGCTCGACGAGGTGCGAGCCCTCGAAGGTGCCGACGTGGGTCTGGGTGTTGCCGACGTCGATCGCGAGGAGCATTCGAGGCGATTATCGCGCCGCTACAGCGCGCCGACCCGCTCGACCCGCTGGCCGGCGAGCGCGGCAAGCCCCGGCGCGAGCGGCGTCCTGTCGGGAAGCGCGAGGTGAGGGTCGAGCTCGAGGAGCGGCTCGAGCACGAAGCGCCGGCGGGCGAGATCGGGGGGCGGCAGGATCAACCGCTCCGAGCGATGCTCGAGCTCGCCGAGCAGGAGCACGTCGACATCTATCGGCCGGGGGGCGTGGCGAGCGCGGGGGACGGGCCGCCCGAGCGCACCCTCGACCTCCTTACACGCGTCGAGCAGCGGCTCGGGCTCGAGCTCGGTCTCGATCGCGAGGCAGGCGTTGAGGAAGTCGCGCTGCCCGGCGGCGCCCTCCTGCGCCTCGGTCTCGTAGACCGACGAGGCGGCGAGCACGCGGATGCCCGGGACGGCGTCGATCCGCTCGCGGGCGGTCCGCAGGTGCGCGAGCCGGTCGCCCTGGTTCGAGCCGAGGCCGAGGTAGCCGCGGCGACCGCCGGCGGTCAGTCGCCGCGCTCCTTTGACACCTCGACCGCGACCTCGTCGACCGGCAGGGGAATCGGCGGCTCGGGCTTCGCCGCGCGCACGGTCACCTCATCGACGCCGTAGCGGTCGATCAGGCGGTCGGCGATGTGCGAGCACAGGCGCTCGAGGGTGCGGAAGGAGCGCTCCTGCGCCGCGAACGCCACCTGCTGGCAGACGTCGCCGTAGTCGACCGTGTCGTCGAGCTCGTCGGTCACGGTCGCGTCGCAGCGGTCGAGCTCGAACGAGATGTCGAACACGAGCCGCTGGCCGACCGCACGCTCGGCGTCGCCCACGCCGTGGTGGGTGTAGATCGAGAGGCCGGAGATGTCGACGTTGACCACCGGCTCCGTGCCGAGACCGTCCTCGTCGTCGAAGTCGCGCTCGTCGTCGGGGTCGGGGAGGCCGCCGGGCGTCACCGGGCGAAAGTAGCACCGTCCCCACGCCCCGCGAGGCTCGCAAGCGCCACGGTCAGCGCGTCGAGAACGGGCGCGACGTCGTGGACCCTGAACACCGCCGCTCCCTTTACGAGGGCGAGCACGTTCGTGGCAATCGTCCCCCCGAGGCGCTCGTCGACCGCCCGCCCGGTCAGCTTCCCGAGAAAGCTCTTGCGCGAGGTCCCGACGACGAGCGGGCGCCCGAGCGCGACGAGCTCGTCGAGTCGGGCGAGCAGCTCGAGGTTGTGGTCGACGGTCTTCCCGAAGCCGATCCCGGGGTCGAGCCACACGTGCTCCTCCGGCACGCCCTCGCCGACCGCGAACGCGAGCCGCTCCTCGAGGAACGCCTTCACCTCGGACACCACGTCGTCGTAGCGCGGGTCCTCCTGCATGGTCCGCGGATCGCCCTGCATGTGCATGAGCACGCATGTCGCGCCCGCCCCGGCGACCAGGCCCGCGATCTCGGGCTCGAAGCGGAACGCGGAGACGTCATTGACGATGCGCGCCCCGATCCCGAGCGCGGCGGCCGCGACCTCCGCCTTCGTCGTGTCGATCGAGACGCGCACCCCGGCCGGGCCCGTGTCGCGGCCGGCGGCAAGGCGCTCCACCACTGGGATCACGCGCTCGAGCTCGACCGCGGGGGGCACCGACTCGGCCCCCGGGCGCGTCGACTCGCCGCCCACGTCGACGATCGCCGCGCCCTCCTCGACGAGGCGCCGGCCGTGCTCGACCGCGGCGTGGGGATCGAGGTGGCGCCCGGGGTCCGAGAAGGAGTCGGGCGTGACGTTGACGATCCCCATGACGAGCGGGAGCGGGGCGGGAGGCTCCACCGGCCGCTCCCCGCTAGCGGCCGCTCGGCACGGCCGGCGGACGGCCGAAGTCGGTCGTGTAGATCGCGGCCCGCCCGGTCACCGGCCGCGGCGCGTCGTGGGCGAGGCCGATGCCGACCTCCGTGTACTCGGGCCGCAGCACGTTCGCCCGGTGGCCCGGGCTCTCCATCCATCCCGCGACGATCTCCACGGGAGCGGCGGCGGACTCCTCGCCCCACGCGAGGTTCTCGCCCACGGTGACGCCCTCGCGCGGGTACCCGGCGGCGGCGATGCGCCGGGCCGGAGTCGGGCCGTCGGGCGCGTCGTGCGCGAAGTACCGGCGACTCGCCATGTCGCGCGAGTGGGCGCGC
>DATHAN010000316.1:0-2195 GCA_035296645.1 Thermoleophilaceae bacterium | reverse complement strand
CGAGAACGGCTTCTGCCCCGGGTGGATCGTCGACAACCTGTGGCGCTACGTCGACCCGCTGGTCCAGCACGTGATCCTGACCGTGGTCTCCGTGGCCGCGGGCTTCGCCATCGCCTTCGGGCTCGCCCTGCTCGCCCACCGGCGCCAGTGGCTCACGCCGCCGATCGCGGCCTTCACGAGCGTGCTGTACACGATCCCGAGCGTGGCGGCGTTCCTGCTCCTGCTCCCCGTGACCGGGCGCACGACCCTGACCGCGATCATCGCGCTCGTCGCGTATACGCAGGTCTTCCTGTTCCGCAACGCGATCAACGGGCTCGGCAACGTGCCCGAGGACACCAAGGACGCCGCGCGCGGCATGGGCCTCACCGATCGCGAGGTGCTGTGGCGCGTAGAGCTCCCGCTCGCCGTGCCCGAGGTCCTCGCCGGACTGCGGATCGCCACGGTCACCACGGTCAACCTCGCCACGCTCGCCTTCTTCGCCGGCGCCGGCGGTCTCGGCGCGCAGATCTATCAGGACATCACGTTCCGCTCGAACGTCGTGGTGGCCGGCGGGCTCGCCGTGCTGCTCGCGGCGGCGTGCGACCTGTTGATCCTCGGCGGGCAGCGGCTCGCCACCCCGTGGCGACGGGCGGCGGTCGCATGAGTGTGAGCGCGCCGACCGCGCTCGTCGCCCAGGCCGATCGGCTCAGCTTCGTCGAGGCGATCGAGTTCCTGCTCGTCCCGCGCGAGTCGGTGACCGGCGGCGTGCAGGTGGGCGGGGTCGGCGAGATGCTCCAGCTCACCGCCAACCACATGCTGCTCAGCGCCCTCGCGGTGGCGATCGCGTGCGCGATCGCCCTCCCGCTCGGCCTGTGGCTCGGTCACGTCGGCCGGGGCGAGTTCTTCGCGGTCAGCGTCTCGAACGTCGGCCGTGCGGTGCCGACGCTCGCCCTGATCGCCTTCTTCATCGCGTTCGTGGGGATCGGCTTCGCCAACGTGCTCGCGGCGCTCACGGTGCTCGCCATCCCGCCGCTGCTCACCAACACCTACGTGGGCGTGCGCGGCGTCGATCCCGACGCGGTCGACGCGGCGCTCGGGATGGGGATGGGCGAGGCGCAGATCGTCCGCCGCGTCGAGCTCCCCCTCGCCATCCGCTCGATCTTCGGCGGCGTGCAGCTGGCGGCGATCAGCGTGGTGGCCACGGCGATCCTCGGGCCGCTGGCGAGCGTCGACACGCTCGGGACGCCGATCGTGAGCGTCAACGTCTACGGCCAGGCCGGCCTGCTCGGCGCGGCGATCCTCGTCGCCGTGCTCGCCGTGCTCGTGTACCTCGCTCTCACGGCCCTCCAGCGAGCTGTCACCCCAAGAGGCCTCAGGGCCGGGCGCGAGCCGCCCGGCCTCGTGCGCCGGATCCCGTTCCTCGACCGAAGGAGTGCTCAACCGACATGAGACGTTCAGCCGTCAGTTACCTCACCGCCCTCGTGGTCTCCGTCCTCTCGCTCGCGCTCGCGGGGTGCGGCGGAGGGGGCGGCGGTCAAGAGCAGGCCGGCGGCAGGCAGGAGCCGATCGCGAGGAACCCCCAGAACGCATCCAAGAAGGTCACGGTCGGCGCGAAGAACTTCACCGAGCAGTACGTGCTGGGCGAGATCTACTCGCAGGCGCTCGAGGCCGCGGGCTACGACGTCGACAAGCAGCTCAACGTCGGCTCCGAGGTGCTCGCGTTCAAGGCGCTCAGGGAGGGTGAGATCGACGCTTATCCCGAGTACACCGGGACGGTGCTGACCAACTTCTACCGCGTGCCGGCCAGGGAGGTGCCCCGCGACGCCCAGGAGGCCTACGCCGAGGCCAGAAAGAGGCTGAGGACCGACCGGGTGACCGCGATGCCGATCACCCCGTTCGACAACAGCTACGTGCTCGGCGCGACCAGGAAGACGGCCGAGCGGCTGCGGGCCACGACGACCTCTCAACTCGCCCCGAAGGCCCGCGACCTCAGGATCACCGGCTATCCGGAATGCCGCCAGCGCCTCGACTGCTTCGTCGGTATCGAGCGAGCCTACGATATGGACTTCAAGGAGTTCGTGGCGAGCGAGAACACCTACGAGGTCCTCGACCAGGACGAGGCCGACATCGGTTTCCTGTTCACGACCGATGGCCAGCTCGCGACCGGGAAGTACCGGACGTTCAGGGACGACAAGGACTTCTTCCCGCCCTACAAC
>DATHAN010000315.1:0-5826 GCA_035296645.1 Thermoleophilaceae bacterium | reverse complement strand
CGAGGCAGTCCTGCGATATCTCGAAGCTCGAATCCCGATGCTCGCCCTCGGGCTCGCCCGTCGTGCGGTCCTCGTTGGTGTGCTCCGTCTCCCTGAAACTCCCGTCGGGGCACTCCTCGGCCGCGGCGGCATCGTTGTTGCGGTCGCCGCCGTCTCCGCCGCCGCCGTTCTCACCCTCGCACTGGACGCGGATGTCTCGGTCGTAAACGACGTCTTCCTCGGGCGCGTCGGGCGGACTGTTTTCTTCACCTTCCGCTCCGGTATCGACGATCAGCTCCGTGATCTTCAGCGCTTGACCGCAGGGATCCTGGCCCTGCATCGTGATGGTGCCCGTCTCGTTCGCTGAGAGACCCGGCGATCCGGGCGGCGACGGGCTACCTGACTGACACCTGAACCGCGGGCTGTCTGGGGTCCCCCCTGGGGCAGGTCCACACGGGAAGCCGTGCGATGGGTTCCCGCTGCTCGGTTGCACGACCGGGGGGATCAAGAAAACGCCCTCGCTCGTCTGAAACTCCAGCCCTTGAACGCCGTCCTGGCACTGGATCGTGAAGTCCGCGTTCGGCTGCCCCGGCTGACCCGTCAACTGGGCGCGACAGCCCCCCTCGATCACGGGGTCGGCCTGGGCCGAAGCGGGCGCGAGCATCAGGCCAAAGGTCACCGCAGCCAAGATGGCGCTTCTCAGTGCGGCGACTTTGTGGTTAGTCGAAAGCGACATGGATCCCCCTACCGATGGCGAAGCGAATCGGACTGCGTGTTGGCGAACGCTCGATGCAGAATACAGGGTTCTCGGGCAGAGTCAAACGACAACCGGTCGTTTTCTGCAACGGCCGTTGCAGGGAAAAGGCGGCGCGGCGGTCTGTGCTCGTGGAGCGACGGCCGACCGGTAGGCGAGAGGTCGGCGCGTGACGAAGCACGTTCGTGCTCAGTTCGTTCGCCGATTCGATCCGCGGGCAAGCACTCTCCGAACTCCGGCTCTACCAAGTCATGGAGCCTGCCGGACTCGAACCGGCGACCTCCTGCTTGCAAAGCAGGCGCTCTCCCATCTGAGCTAAGGCCCCGCTCGAGCTGAGGCTAGCGCCGCAGGTCGTCGGGTTGAGCGGGCCCTCGAAGCCGAGAACGCCCGACCGGGCCGCGCATGCGCGCGCAGCCGTGTGCGAGTATGCGGCTCGGGCACGGCAGCATCAGAACGCCCGGAGGAAAGAGGCGAATGGCCCAGGCAACCGCGGAAAAGCAGGAGCAGGCCGGCGCGAGCCCGGACGGGTCGGAGAAGCGCGGCAAGAGCGAGCGCGCGGAGATCTCGAACTACGAGATCGTCCAGCACCACTTCCGTCGGGCGGCCGAGCGGCTCGACCTCTCCGACGCCGTGGCCGAGGTCCTCGGCACCTCGTACCGCGAGATCAGCGTCCAGCTCCCGGTCAAGCTGACCGACGGCAACACGCACGTCTTCTCGGGCTATCGCGTGCAGCACAACGGCGCGCGCGGCCCGTACAAGGGCGGCATCCGCTTCCACCCCGAGGTCGACATCGACGAGGTGCGCGCCCTCGCTTCCCTCATGACGTGGAAGACCGCGATCGCCGAGGTTCCGTTCGGCGGCGCGAAGGGAGGGGTCAACTGCCCGGCCGCCGACCTCGACGAGGCCGAGAAGCAGCAGATCACGCGCTCGTTCCTGTCGAAGATCGAGAAGCTGCTCGGTCCTCAGCGCGATATCCCCGCCCCGGACGTCAACACCGACGCGCAGACCATGGCGTGGATGATGGACGAGTACGGCAAGCTCAACGGCCACACGCCCGCGTGCGTGACCGGCAAGCCGATCGCGCTCGAGGGCTCGTACGGCCGCGATGCCGCGACCGGCCGAGGCGTCGTCTACCTCTACCGCGAGGCAGCGCCCGCGCTCGGCCTCAAGCCCCCCGAGACGCGCTTCGTCGTGCAGGGCTACGGCAACGTCGGGTCGTGGGCCGCGCGGATCATGCAGGGCCTCGGCGCCAGGCTCGTCGGGGTTTCCGACGCGAGCGGAGCCATCCGCCGCGACGAGGGGATCGACGCCGAGGCGCTCCTGCGCCACGTCAAGGAGGGAGGCGCGCTGGCGGAGTACGAGGACGCCGAGGCGATCAGCGCCGACGACCTGCTCGAGATCGAGTGCGAGGTCTTCATCCCCGCTGCGCTCGGCGGGATGATCCACGAGCGCAACGCCGACGACCTGAACTGCAGGATGGTGCTCGAAGGCGCGAACAGCCCGACCACCCCCAAGGCCGACGAGATCCTCGAGGACAAGGGCGTGTACGTCGTGCCCGACGTGATGGCAAACGCCGGCGGCGTCATCGTCTCCTACTTCGAGTGGGTGCAGAACCTCCAGCACTTCCGCTGGGACGAGCGTGAGGTGAACGACCGGCTCGGGGGGATCATGCGCCGCGCCTTTCGTTCGGTGGCGGGTCGCGCTCAGGAGTCGGACATCTCGCTGCGGAGCGCCGCGTACGAAGTCGGCATCGAGCGCGTCTACCAGGCGGCGCAGACGCGCGGCTACATCACCTGACGGCCCCTCCGTTCGGGGCCGCACGCGCGAGGGGCGCCCGCCCGGCGCCTCTCGCGGTGACTGGTCTGTCTGGGCATCCGTGCCGCCGACGGTGCCTTCCGTGGCACCGCGTGTTACTTATCACCCGCTCTGTGTGCGTCCTTAGCGACGCATGCGAGCACCCGACCGTGCGTCCACGGCGCGCGCGCGGCGCAGGTCGGATCAGCCCTCGAAGTCGGGGTCGCGGCCCTCGCGCTGCTCTCGGTGGACACCCTCGTGTTGCTGTGTGTCCTCGAAGAAGCCGCGGGCCGAGGAAGTGTCGGGGGGAGCCGCGTCCTCCTCTTCGAGCTCGTCCGCGGCGGGGAGATGCGGCTCGGCTTCAAGGCCCAGCTCTTCGTCGTCAACCGGCTCCTCGTACAGCGCCGGGTCCTCAGCGAGCGCCGCCTCCTCCTCCTCGATCGACTCGACGAGGGGATCGGGCTCGGCGGCGGGAACGTCGAGCGGCTCGCTGCGCGCCTCGGCGTCGGCGTCCGGCTCGTACAGAGGTCGCTCCTCGATCGGCACGAAGGCCGTGGGCTCGTCGACGGCGTCCCCCTCGGCACGTTCGCGGTCCTCGTAGGCCGCCCCACCGGCGGGCGGTGCTTCGGAGGACAGCGGGGGTTCCTCGTCGAAGGCCTCTGCGTCGCCGGGATCGGCCTCCCCTGGTTCCAAGTCGGCCGGCGCGACCGGCGCCCCCGGAAACGTCTCTTGAGGCTCCGAGTGCAGCGCCGCGGCTTCTTCCTCCTCATCGACTTCATCCGCGTGCAGACCCTCGACGCCGGGTTCCTCCCGGAGCTCGGGCGTCAGCTCGTCACCCCCCGGCTCGGGGCGCCGCTCGCTTGCGTCGACGCGTGCGGGAAACGCGTAGATCCCCGCCTCCGCCGCCAGGTCCTCACCCGGCGGCTCGGTCTGGGCGACCGCATCGCCACGGGGCTCGTCGATGCTCCCCGGGCCAGGCGGCTCGGGGAGGGGGTCGTGCGCGCTCGCTGGCTCCCCCTCGTCCTCGAACGGCGGCTCCGGCGCGAGCGGCTCGTCGGGGCCGAGGGTGTCGACCGGCGTGAAGGCCTCGGTCGGCGCGTGGGTGATCGCCGGGGGCGCGGTCGCCCCGGAAACCTCGTCCCCGGGCGGCTCCTCGTCCCCGGGCGGCTCCTCGTCCTCGGGCGGCGCCTCGTCCGGCGCCTCCGGCCCCGCGAGCGGCTCGGGCGGGGGCTCGCGCGGCTCGACCGCGCTGGCCTCCGCCTCGCCCTCCGGCTCCTCGACCACGAACGACGGCACGTCGACGTCAGTCGACGTGGAGCCGTGCCATTCGAACTCGGGCAGGACCCGGGTCCCGGTCAGCCCGGCCTCGGCGGCGCGGTCGTTTCCCTCGGGTAAGTCCTCGTCGGTGTCCGCCTCGCCCGCCGACTCGAAGCCGGCGAACGGCTCCTCCTCATCCTCTTCCTCGAGCGGTGCGGGGCCGAACGCCTCGGCCTCCTGGCGCGCGATCTCCTCGTCGTCGGCGCCGTGGCGGCGCTTGAGCTCGAGGTGCTCGCGGATCGCCTCGTCGAGCAGGCCCATCGTCGGGGTAGGCTAGACGCTCGCCCCCCAACGCGGCGCTTCGCGGGTCGGCTCTCCGTTGCCTCGGCCCGGATCGGAAGCCGCCGCGGCGACCCGATTCTTCCCGGCCCGCTTCGCCCGGTAGAGCGCCTCGTCCGCGGCGGCGATGAGCGCCTGCGCGTCGGCCGCGGACTCGGGCACCGCGGCGACGCCGAAGCTCGCGGTGACCGTGATCTGCCCGTCGTGGCGCAGGCGCCCGATCAGCTTGCGGGCGATCGCCCGCCGGACGCGCTCGGCGAGGTTGACGGCGCCCGTCAGATCCGTCTCGGGCAGGATCAGCGCCATCTCCTCGCCTCCGTAGCGCGCGATGTGGTCGATCTCGCGGCACTGCTCGCGCAGCTCACGGGCGACCTCGACGAGCACGATGTCGCCCTGCTGGTGACCGAACTCGTCGTTGACTCGCTTGAAGTCGTCGATGTCCATCATCACGAGGCTGACCTTTCCGCGGAAGCGGCGGGTGCGCTCGAGCTCGCGCGCGAGCGCCTCGTGGAAGCGGCGCGCGTTGGCGAGCCCGGTGAGCTCGTCGGTCACCGCCTGGCGGCGCGCGCTCTGGTGAGTGAACGCGTTCTCGATCGAGACGGCGGTCTGAGCCGCGAGGTAGGCGAACAGGTCGCGCTCGGACTCGGTGAACGGCCGCGTGCGGCGGGCGATCGAGATCACGCCGAGGTACTCGGTTGCGCTCCCGATCGAGACTCGCGCTCGCAACGGCGCCGCCTGCGCGTGAACGTCCTCCACGGTCGCCTGCTCGGCGAACGTCCGGCCCGTCGGCGCGTGACGGTCGCCGTCGATTCGCCGGCGCAGCTCGCGACCCTCCGCCGGGCCGACGCGGAACACGCGCCGCTCGGCCGAGGTGAGGGCGTCGTTGAGGCCGGAGGCCTCCAGCCCGACCCGCACCGAGCGCATCTTGCTCGGGTCGACCGGGACGGCGCGGCCGGCGTCGGCCGCGCACGACTCGACGCCGGTCCGCATCGCGAGGTCGACGACGGCATCGGGGTCGAGGCCGCTGGCGAAGGCGTCGCCGACGCGGCGGGTGACGTCCTCGAGCTCGTCCCGTCCCTGCTCGACCTTCGAGGCGAGCTCGTCGCTCAGGGCGTTGAGCTCGCCCGCTAGCGAGGCCAGGCGATCGTCGCCGTGCACGCCGACCCGCGTGCGGTAGCTGCCGCCGCGGAGCCGGCGCGCCGCGCCGATCAGCGCTTCGAGGCGCTTCTGGAGCAGGAGCCAGGCGAGGATGGCCGCCGCGACCATGACCGCGAAGAGCAGGGCCACGACGACGAGGAGCACGACGCTCGCGCCCGCGCCGCCCGCCGGCGCGAGCACGCCGAGCCGGACGGGGCTCCCAAAGGGCTCGGGCGCGGTCCCGTACGCGCTCTCGAACTCGCGCCCGCCGATATCGGCCTCTCCGGACCGCACGGGGCTCGCGGCGGCGAGCGGCCCGAGCGTGCTCGCGAGCGGGTCCTCGTCACGCACGAGGCGGGCATGAAGACCGGTCAGCCGGCGCACGCGCCCGGCGACTCCGCGCGCGGTCGCCGACGAGGCGGCGAGCATGCCGAGCCGGCCACCCGCGGGGACGGTGGGGGCGACCGCGGCATAAGCGACGGCCTCGGTCGCGCCGGCCCGGACGAGCGGCTGGCCGTCGGCGGTGTAGAACGCGAGCGCGACGATACGCGGGTTGGCCCGCACGA
>DATHAN010000314.1:0-4396 GCA_035296645.1 Thermoleophilaceae bacterium | reverse complement strand
CCGCCGACGGCGTCGCCGGACCGCGCCGGCGAGCCCGCGCCGACCGGCGGCCACCGCCCGGCGCCTAAGCTCGGCGACCGTGCCCGAGCTGCCCGAGGTCGAGACCATCCGTCGCGTGCTCGCGCCACGTGTCGAGGGCCGAGTGCTCGAGCGTCTCGAGGTGCTCGACCACCGGTTCAGCGCGCCGGCCCCGCCCGAGGAGCTCGAGGACGCGGCCTCGGGCCGGAGGATCGAGCGACTCACGCGGCGCGGGAAGTACCTCGTCTGGGAGCTGGCCCCGCTCGACGCAGAGCGAGACGCGCGAGCCCGGGACGGGCACGCGCCTCAAGCCTCCGAGCCCCTTCATCTCGTCATGCACCTGCGCATGACCGGCAACCTGCTGCTCGGCGGACCCGTCGAGGCCGCCCGCCCGCCGCACCTGCGAGTCCGCTTCGTGCTCGGCTCGGGCGAGACCATCCTCTTCACCGACCCGCGCCGGTTTGGCACGGGGGTCGCCCTCCGCGGCGACGCCGCGCTCGAGGAGCATCTCGCCTCGCGCGTGGGGATCGAGCCGCTCGACCCCGCGTTCACCCCGGACGCGTTGCTGGAGCTGGCGCACGGGCGCCGCGCCCCGGTCAAGGCGTTCCTCCTCAGCCAGGAGCGGATCGCCGGGGTGGGGAACATCTACGCCGACGAGGCGCTCTTCCGCGCCGGCATCCACCCCGAGCGACCGGTGGGGACGCTGCGGCGCCGGCAGCTCGCCGTTCTGCGCAACGCGGTCGTCGAGTCGCTCGAGGCGGGGATCGACGCCCGCGGGGCGACGATCGACGACTTTCGCCAGCCCGACGGGGCGCGCGGGTCGTTCCAGGACCGCTTCCTCGTCCACCGCCGCGCCGGCGACGCGTGCCCGCGCTGCGGCCGCGAGATCGTCAAGCTGCGCGTGGCCCAGCGGGGTACCTACGTGTGCGAGCGTTGCCAGCCGCGGCCACGTCGCCGCGGGACGTCCGCGCGCCGGATCGCGGCGAAGTAGCCGCCGCCGGCGCCAAGCGCGCGCCGCCGCCCGCCGCACCCCGGCTCAGGATCCCAGCAGCCGCGGGAGGCGGCCGTCGCGGTCGGCCTCGAGCAGCTCCCGGAAGCCGCCGAGCGGGCGGTCCTCGACGAGAATCTGGGGGAAGGTCATCTGCCCCGTCGTGGCCACGAGCTCGGCGCGCCCTTCGGCGTCCTTGGCGAGGTTGACCTCCTCGAAGTCGACCCCGCGCGCCGCGAGCAGTGCCTTGGCCTGGGAGCAGAAACCGCACGGCTCGGTCGTGTAGACGATCACCCTGGCGCCCGCCACGCCGGCGAGCGTAGCCGGGGCGCGCCGGCCCGCCCGAGTCGCGCCCACCCCTCCGGCGAGCGCCCGCGGCGATCCTCCCGGGTGGCCGGCAGGCCGTCCGAGCCGCGTGGGAGCCTGCCTGCCATGCTCGGGCCGTTCAAGACCGAAGCCGTCGTTCTTCGCTCGATCCGCTTCGGCGAGGCCGACCGCGTGCTGCACCTCTACACCGCTGAGCGCGGGCGGGTGGGAGCGGTGGCCAAGGGGGTGCGGCGGGTGCGCACCCGCTTCGGCGGCCGGCTCGAGCCGCTCTTCCGCGTGCAGCTCGTGCTCCACGAGGGGCGCGGCGAGCTGTGCACCGTGACCTCGGCCGAGACCGTCGACGCGCACCCGGCCCTCCGCGAGCACCGGGGAGCGCTCGACCGGGCGACCCAGGCCTGCGACGCGGTCCTCCGGCTGTTCGACGCCGCCGAGCCGAACCGCCCCGCCTTCCACCTGCTGTGCCGCGAGCTCACCCTCCTCGACTCGGATCCCGTTCGAGCGACCCGCGCCCACGGGCTCGCCTTCCGGCTCAAGCTCCTGCTCGCCGCCGGCTTCGTGCCCGAACTCGCCGCCTGCGCCCAGTGCGGCGACCCCGAGCACCTGACCGGCTTCTCGGCGAGCGCCGGGGGCGTTGTCTGCGTGGGCTGCGAGGCCGGGTCCTTCTCGCTCGGGCAGGAGGCGCACGACTTCCTCGCCGGCGTGCTCGCCCAGCCGCTCGCCGAGGCGCCCGAGGCGTCGGAGACCGCGCTGCGGCAGGCCGACCGGGCGATCGCCGAGACGCTCGAGCACCACGCGCACGTGCGGCTGCGGCGCGTGGCGTGACGAAGAGCTCCCGACCGCAGCCGTGCTACGAGTCCACCGAGGCGGTTCCCGTGCGCGCTCACTTCGGACGCACGGTGGTCCCACGCCGCACCGAGGTTCGGTACGCTGCCGGTTCATGGGGAGGCGATTTCTCGTCGCGGTGGCCGTACTGCTCGTCTTCCCCGCCTTGCGGGGGGGCACTCCGAGCGCAAGGCGCACTTCCCCGACCACCGCTTCGGCTCGGTTCCGCAGTACCGGACGACCGGCCCGGCGCACGTGGTGTGCAAGCTCGACTCCGAGCAGCGGATCCTCAACCGCGTCCGGGAGCCGGGGGCGCGCAGCCGTAACCTGAGCCTGCTCGACCGCTGCCGCTACCGCCACATCCAGCAGGCGGTGAACGCGGCCGGCAACGGACACCGCATCCTCATCCTGCCCGGCGCCTACCGCGAGGAGCCCAGCCGGCGCGTCCCGAACCCCGATCCGCGCTGCTCCGGGGACTACGAGAGCGGGTCGCCCCTCGCGTCGGGCGGCCTCGGGGAGGCGGCCGAGGGCGACGGGCCCCCGACGTACGCGTACCAGCGCAAGTGCCCCCAGCTCGCAGAACCTGATCGCCCTCGTCGGTGACCCCGACCCCGACGACTTCGAGGGGAGGCCCGACGACCCCCAGGGTCGGTGGTGCGACGACAAGTGCAGGATCCAGCTCGAGGGGACGGGCGACACCCGCGACGACGTCCTGATCCAGGGCGACAAGCGCAAGCTCAACGTCATCCGCGCCGACCGCGCCGACGGCGTCTACCTGAAGAACTTCACGATCGAGTTCTCGGACTTCAACAACATCTACGCGCTCGAGACCAACGGCTTCCACTTCGACGAACATCGTCTCGCGCTACAGCCGCGAGTACGGCCTCCTGTCGTTCACCTCCGACAACGGCCTGTACGAGGACCTCGACGCCAGCTACTCGGGCGACTCGGGCGTCTACCTGGGGTCGGGGCCGGAGGGCCACTGCGCGCGCTACGGCTCGAGATCCGCCGGGTCAACTCCCACCACAACACGATCGGCTACTCGGGGACGGCGGGGAACGGCGTGTACGCCCACCGACAACCGCTTCCACAACAACTCGACCGGCCTCACCACCGACTCGTTCGCCTCGGGGCACCCCGGCATGCCGCAGGACTGCGCGAAGTGGGAGGACAACCGCTTCTACTCGAACAACCAGGATCTCTTCAACGACGCGCGCGACGACTACTGCCGCAACGTCCCGTACCCGCGGCGCGACCCGCGCAAGGTCTGCCCGACCTTCAGGTCCCCGAGGGCACGGGGCTCCTGATCGCCGGCGGGAACCGGAACATCATCCGCGCGAACCGCTTCTACGACAACTGGCGCGACGGCACCAAGCAGTTCTACATCCCCTCGGCGGCGCGCGGAGAGGTGGGCAATCCCGTCGACACCTCACACGGCAACCGGTACCTGACAACCTCACAGACGCGGGGCCGGGTGGCCGCGAGGACCTCAACGGAAACGACTTCTGGTGGGACGGCCAGGGCCGACGCAACTGCTGGGAGGGGAATCGCGGCTTCCGCGGCTCGAAGCCGACCGACAACGTCCGCGGCGACCTTCCCGAGTGCCCAGGCTCGCCGGTGATCCTTCCCGGGAACGGCCAGCTCGCGAGACAAGCGGCGTGCGCGGCCTGGGATCCCTCTGACGAGGCGACCGACTCGTCGCTGCCGGGGTGCGACTGGTTCAAGAACCCGTCCGAGCCGCGGTCCCGGACCGGGACCACCGGAAACGACGAGCTCGGCGGCACCCAGTACGACGACACCATCTACTGCGGGTCCGGCCACGACCGCGTCGACGGCGGCGCCGGAAACGACATCATCTACTGCGGATCCTGGAACGGCGTCGTGCGCGGGGGAGAGGGGCAACGACCGCCCTCTACGGCCAGTCGGGCGACGACGAGCTGATCGGCGGTCCCGGCGAGGACCGCCTGTCGGGCGGCAGCGGCCACGACACCAAGCGCCAGTAGCGAGCGCCGCCGGCGCGTCCCGCGCTGGGGCGTGCTCGTGGCGCTGGGCCTCGGCGTGGCGCTCGCCGTGGTCGCCGTGGTCGTGGTGGGGGCGGTGGGTGGAGGTCGCAGCGATGGAGCGGGCGGTCCCCTGGCGTGGGCGGGGAAGCCACGCGTCCTCACGCCCGCGTCGCTGCCGAGCGACCGCGTGCTGAGCGGGCGGCTCCGCAACGGATCCCTCCGGCGCATGCGGATCAAG
>DATHAN010000313.1:0-4553 GCA_035296645.1 Thermoleophilaceae bacterium | reverse complement strand
GCTGGCGCCCGTCGGTCATGGTTCTCGGCGGGTGAGGTTACCGCGGCGCGCGGCCGCGCAAACCGGTCCCGCGCCCGGCGATGGGAGCGCGGTCGCGTGGGTCGCAACGCCGGATGCGCCGGAGCGTCAGCCCGAGCTCTCGATGAGCTTCGTGCTGCCGTCCTCGACGATGCCGACCACGGGCGTACTTCTTGAGCGAGACGTCCGGCTCGAGCGGTGTCGTCTCCCGCACCTTCAGGCAGCGCCTGAACGTGCCCGCAGGCGTCCTCGCGACCGCCTGCATGCTCACGTGCTCGGCACGGTCCATGGCGACGCCCGGCGCGAGCTCCTGGAAGTACTTCGCGCCGACCAGCGCGGTCACGGGCATGATGATCCCGGGCCGAGCGTTCCTCACGCCCGCGCGCCAGGAGCCGTCGTGGCCGATGACCTTGCCCTGCCGGTTGTAGAAGTTGACCCGCTCCCGAAGTACGCGACGCTGTTGTCGCGGTTGCAGATCGGGTATTAGTTCCGGGAAATCTCGTAGAGTCGCCCGGCGTGGGTCTCCGTCTCCTTCACCACTCGGGTGCGGACGCCGTCGACTATCTCGGTCCTCGGGAGGACCTCGATCTTCACGCGGATCCGCGTCCCGTCCTCGGTGCCGGCGAGGACGGCCGCATGCGCGGCCGTAGGCTGAAGTACGGGTTGCTCCCGGCCGCGGCGACGCCGCCGCACGCCCCGAAGTTGAAGTCCCGCGTGTAGCCCGTCTCGGCGGGCACCGCACCGGGGAACGCGGCTACCGCAGCCACTGCGATCCCGAGCGCGATGCCTCGCCCTGCTGTTCGTCGTCTCATCTCGAACGACCTCCTTTGGTTGAGCCCTCTCGGCGAGTGCCGAGAGCGTGCTGCGAGGTCTATGGCCCCGACCTGAGACGGAGATGAGCGCGCGCGAGGGTCGCGGCGCGCGCCCCGGGCGCGCCATCTCGGCGGCGCCGCCAAACTGACCCGGTCATGAGCGGCAGCTCGACCACCAGCCGATTCCGCGCCCGTGCGCGCCGCGCGGGTGCGGGCCGCGCCGGCGCGGGCGGCGCCGGCCCGCCCGCGCCCGGCGCGCTCGGCTCCGCGCGGGAGGCCTCGCCGTCCAGGCGCGTGCAGGCAACCGTCCTCGCGGCCTGCCTCGCCCTGGCGGCGCTGTCGCTCGTCGCCCCCTCGACGCCGAGCTACGACCCGTGGGCGTGGCTCGTGTGGGGTCGCGAGGTCGCAGCGCTCGGCCTCGACACGCGCTTCGGCCCGTCGTGGAAGCCGCTGCCGGTCCTGTTCACGACGCCGTTCTCGGTGTTCGGCGAGGCCGCGCCGGCGCTGTGGCTCGTCGTCGCGCGCGCGGGCGCTCTGCTCGGACTCGCCGCCGCCTTCGGGCTCGGCCGGCGCATCGCGGGGCCGTTCGGGGGTGTGCTTGCCGCGGTGTTCCTTGCCCTGGCGGGTGGCTACCTGCGCGGCGCCGCGCTCGGATACTCCGAGGGGCTGCTCGTGGCGTTCGTGCTGCTCGCTGCCGATCGTCACCTCGAGGGACGGCGGGGGCAGGCGCTCGCGCTCGGGTTCCTGGTGGGGCTCCTGCGACCCGAGGCGTGGCCGTTCCTCGGCCTGTACGCGCTGTACGTCTTCGCGCGCGAGCCAGGGCGGCGGCTGCTCGTCGCCGCCCTGATGGCGCTCCTGCCCGTGCTGTGGCTCGGGCCGGAGCTTTGGGGGTCGGGCGACGCGCTGCGCGCGGCCAGCCGCGCCCAGGACCCGACGCTCCTGAGCCCCGCCTTCGCCGACCGGCCGTGGCTCGCCGTGCTCGATCGCGCGACCACGATGACCGCCTGGCCGGCCAGGCTGGGCGCGCTCGCGGCGATCGGCTTGGCTCTCGCCGCACTGCTGCCACGCGGGGAGCGCCGGCGGGGAAGGGTCGGTCTCGCGGGGGCGGCGAACGGCGGGCACGGTCGCCGGCGGCTCACGGAGGGAGCCGACCGCGCGGCGCCACGCACGGTGCTCGGCCTCGCCGCGGGCGGGGCGGCGTGGCTCGCGCTCGTCGCCGCCATGACGGAGCTCGGCTATGCCGGCAACTCGCGCTACCTGGCGATGCCGGTCGCCGTCGCGGCGGTCGTCGGGGGTGCGGGCGTCGGGTGGCTCGCCCACATTGCCGCGCTGGACCTCGAGCGCGTCTTCCGGCGGATGCCACTTAGACGCGGCGCGGGCGCGCGCGCCGCTCGCCGCGCGAGCGCTCGTCGTGCCGCGCTCGCCCCGGCGCTCGCGACCGCGCTCGTAGGGCTCGCCTGCCTCGCGCTCCTCCGCCACCCGATCGCCGAGCTCGCAGGCGATGCGCGTGAGGTCCGCGAAGAGGCGCGCCTCAACGCCGACTTCCCCGCGGTCCTTGCGCGCGCCGGCGGGCGCGCACGAGTGCTCGGCTGCGGCAGGCCGTACGCCACGGCGCTCCAGGTCCCGACCGTCGCGTGGTACCTGCGCGTCGCCACGGGTCGCGTCGGGATCGAGCCGGCGGCCCCCGGCGTGCTCTTCCGCGGCCCGCCGCGCCTACAGCCGCCCGATGCGCCCGCGCCCGCGCCGACCGCCGGCGGTCTTCGCCCGGTCGCGCGCCTCGGCGGCTGGACCGTCTCCTCCTCCTGCTGAGCGGGGAAAACCCCGTCCAGCGCGCGCCGGGAGCGACTATGCTCGCGCGCGCATGGCGCCCCTCGCCCTCGTCCGCCGCCGGGTGTCCGGCACGCGCCTGCCCGTCACGCCGGTCGCGAGCGCCGCCCTCCTCGCCGCCATCCTCGCCGTTTCCCTGGTGCTCCGCCTGCGCGGGGTTGGCAGCGCGCTCTGGATCGACGAGGGGCTCTCGGTGGGGATCTCCTCGTTCCCGTTCGCCGACATCCCGGCGATGCTCCGGCTCGACGGCTCGCCGCCGCTCTACTACCTGCTTCTCCACTTGTGGATGGGGATGTTCGGCACCTCCGAGGCGGCGACCCACACGCTGTCGCTGGTCTTCGCGCTCGCCGCGGTCCCCGTCGGGCTGTGGGCCGGCTGGAGCCTGTTCGGCCCGCGCGTCGGATGGTTCGCCGCCGCGCTCTTCGCGCTCAACCCGTTCCTCACCGAGTACTCGCACGAGGCGCGCATGTACTCGCTCATCGTCGTGCTCGCGCTCGTCGCCACGGCAGCCTTCGTGCACGCCTTCGTGCTCGACCGCCGGCGCTACGCGATCGCGTTCGCTGCCGCGCTCGCGACGATGCTGTACACGCACAACTGGTCGCTGTTCTTCCTCGCGGCGGCCGGTGTGGCGTGGCTGTTCGTCGTCCGGCGCCGGCCCGACCGGCGCAGGACCGTGCTGCTCGACGGCGCGCTCGCGTTCGGCGGAGCCGTGCTCGTATGGCTGCCGTGGGTCCCGACCCTGCTCTTCCAGGCGCGCCACACCGGCGCGCCGTGGGCGATCGCGCCCACGCTCGACAACCTGCGCGGCGGTGTGAGCTCGGTGCTCGGCGGGCTCGGGCCGGCGATCGGCCTGCTGCTCGTCGCGGGGACGGGGCTGTCGCACATCCTGCGCCGCCGCCGGGACGTCGAGCGACTCGAGCTGCTCACGATCGCCGTCCTCGGCATCGGGACGCTGCTGATCGCCTTCGGGGCGTCGCAGATCTCACCCGCCTGGGCGTACCGCTACCTGGCGGTGGTCGTCGGCCCGCTCGTCCTGATCGCGGGCATCGGGCTCGCCCGCGCCGGCCGGCTCGGCGTCGCGGCGCTCGCGCTCGTCGCGCTCATGTGGCTGCCGCAGGGCGCGTCGCCAGACCCGCCGACCGCCGAGAAGAACGTGGTCGCCGACCTCGCCCCCCTGCTCGACAGGGGCGACCTCGTCGTGTCGACCCACCCCGAGCGTATGACCGTGCTCGACTACTACCTGCCCCGCGGCCTTACGTACGCCACGGCGCTCGGGCGGGTCACCGACCCGCGCCTCATGGACTGGCGCGACGTCATGCCGCGGCTCGAGGAGGCACGGCCCTGGGAGTCCATGGAGGCGACGATTGATAAGTTGCCTCCGGGCAACGACCTTCTGCTCGTGCGACCGGTGACCGAGAACGAACAGAACTGGAGCGCCCCCTGGACGTCGCTGGTCCGCCGGCGTTCCTCCCAGTGGTCGCGGCAGCTGCGCCACGACCCGCGCTTCGTCCGCCGCGCGGTCTCCCCCGAGCGTCCCTCGGGGGCGACGAGCGGCGTGCGCGCGACGCTCTACACGAAGATCCGCGGCTAGCCTCTCACGCGCCCGTCCCGGGGCCCGTTCCCTCTCCGACCTCCTAGATGACCGACACCATCGCTCACCCCGACGACCTGCGCGCGGCGCTCGCCGCCGGCTCGGACGAGGAGGCCCGCCCGACCGTCATCCTCGGCGGCGGCCCCGCCGGGCTGACCGCGGCCTACCTGCTCGCCAAGCGCGGCCGCCCGGCGATCGTGCTCGAGGCCGAGGACCAGGTCGGCGGCATCGCCAAGACGGTCGAGAAGGACGGCTACCGCTTCGACCTCGGTGGGCACCGCTTCTTCACCAAGGCCAAGGAGGTC
>DATHAN010000312.1:0-4346 GCA_035296645.1 Thermoleophilaceae bacterium | reverse complement strand
CGGACGCCGTCACGGATGTCCCGCGTCGACAGCTCGTGGGCGAAGACCACGGTCGTCGGCTCGCCGACCGGCGACTGGGTCGGCTGCTCGACGCGTCAGGCGCGGTGCGAGTCGGAGCCGCCGACCGCCGCGATCCGGTGGCCGCGGTCGAGCGCCCGTTCCCAGAAGCCGATCGCCGTGACCGTGAACGGGTTCGGGCCTGGGCGCGCCGGCCCGTTGATGTCGGCCGGCCCCGTGGCGATCTCGATCCCGTCGACGAGCCCGTAGCCCGTCTCGGCCGGCGAGTACTCCCACTCGCAGCCCCGGCACAGGTTGGCCGGGAAGGGCGGCGACGGGAACAGGGTCGGGTGGTTGATCTCGTAAGGCCGCCGCCCGCGCGCGCCGCCGCGAGGAAGTTGCGCGCCGGCCGTGCGGCCCGCATCTGGGCGAGCGAGCCGTCCGCGCGGCGCACGAGGATCGGACCCGTCCGGTAGTCGACCGGCGCGCCGGCCGCGTGGACGTTGGCGTGGCCGCGATAGGTTGTCACCTCCTCGCTCGGGATCACGAGGCTGCCCGGGTGGTCGTCGCGGTAGCGGCCGAGCTGCGGCCACGCGCTGTCGGTGTTGTGGTCGGTGAGCGAGAGGAAGTCGAGCCGGCGCCGCCGCGCGCCAGCGGGCGGAACGCGAAGTCGAAGGTCTCGGACATCGTCGCGTCGGCGTCGCCCGAGTGCTCGGCGTGGACGTGGAGGTCGCCCGCGAACCAGCCGGACTCGCGCCGGGCCGGCGCCGCGCCGCCAGCCGCACCCGCGTACGGGTCGTCGTCGAACGCGGGATCGTCGAGCAGGACCTCGACCCGGTAGGCGACCCGGCCGTCGGCGTCGCCCTCGGCCCGCGAGGCGATGTTCGCGAGCCCGAGCTCGGCGGCCCACCCGCCCGGCGGGATCGGGGCCGGGCGGAACGAACGCGTCGTCCGGCCGGGGACGTGGGCCTTGGGGTCGGCGTCGTACTGCCCCTCGCTCGAGAAGCCCTGCGGCGCGACGGTGACGTCCGAGTAGCCCGAGCCGCCCCAGCCGCGGAACTCCTCCATCCCCCACGCGCTGTCCCCATCGCGGCGCGGCTCGTACAGGCCGAGGTCGAGCGTGTGCGCGGCCTGCGGCCCGCCGCCCTCCGGCTGGTCGTGGCAGTAGCGGACGCGCACCTGCGTCGTTCCCGCGGGGACATCGAACGGGACCATCACGAAGCTGCCCTGGCGCGCGGCGTCGAACGCGCCGGTGAACGCCTGGTCGACGCCGCCGCCCGCCGCGCAGCTCGCTGGTGCCGCGGCGCCGGCGGCGGGCGCCGTGACAAGCGACGTGACGAAGACGGCGAGCGTCGCCAGCGTCGACCTCAACCCCGTCACGGTGTGGAGCACGATACCGCGAGGGCGGCGCACGCAGACTCAGCTCGCGTACGGTGACGTGAGGTTCGAGAACATCGGGAAGTGGCGCGGGTTGGTCGTCCAGAGCTCGGCGCGGACGACCTCGGCGCTCGCGGCGACCACATAGTCGACGACCTCGACCCCAGGGTGGCTGCGCAGGTAACGGACCGCGAGCGCACCGGCCTTCTCGGCGATCTCGTCGTCGACCGCGAGCCACTCGACTTGTGCGAGCAGGCCGCGGGTGGGACGCTGCTCGTGCGGTCGCGTGCCGGCGAGGATCTCCAGCTTCGTGAGCACCGAAGCCGTCACCCGCTCGCCTCGCCACCACGCACGCGCGAACGCGCTGCGCGCGCTCTCGTCACCCCGGAGGTGATCGATGAAGATCGACGTGTCGACCACGAGCGTCATCGAACGCGCCGCCCGAGACCCGGGCGAAGGCTCTCGACGTAGCCGGCGCCATCGTAGTCGCGCTCGCCCCAGGCACCGAAGCTGTCGTCGAGCGCCTGCTGGTCGAAGGTCGCTCCCTCGCCATAGCTCGCGGCGACTGCCCGTCGGATCAGCTCGGCCATCGTCGCCCCGGTTCGCTCCGCCCTCCGCTTGAGGTCTGCGTACTGCTCGTCGGTGAGGGTGATCTGGGTCCGATGTCCCATCGCTGATGTAAGGTTACATCGCTCGAATTCGCCCGCTACCGCTGGGATCGCTACTGGACTCGCCCTGGGGTCACGCTTCGTTGAGGCGGTCGTCTCGCGGATAGCGCTTGACGCTCCGCTCGTATCACCGCAGCGGTTCGAAGAGCGAAGCGACCTGCCCCTTCCCGCCCACTCGCGCGCCGCGCTTCAGACCTTCCCGGTCGTCACCTGCCGGGCGTCGTCCGGGTCGCCGGGCGGCTCGTGCTCGGGCGGTGGCTGGCGCACCACGGGCCGCCGCGCCGCGCCCGCCTCGTCGAGCCGGCGCACCGGCGTCGTGTACGGCGCCCCCTGGGCGATCGAGGGGTCCTCGGCCGCCTCCTCGAGCACCGCGCGCAGCGCGTCGACGAAGCCGTCGAGGCGCTCCTTCGGCTCGGTCTCGGTCGGCTCGATCAGCATCGCCTCGTCGACGAGCAGCGGGAAATAGACGGTCGGCGGGTGGACGCGATGGTCGAGCAGCCGCTTGGCGATGTCGAGCGTCTTGATCCCTAGGTTGCGCTTGGCGCCGGTCCCCGAGACCACGAACTCGTGCATGCACGTGCGGTCGAAGGCGACCGGCAGGTGCTCGCCGAGCCCGGGCTCGGCGAGCCGCGCACGCAGGTAGTTGGCGTTCAGCACCGCGATGTCCGAGGCCTCGCGCAGGCCGTCGCCGCCGAGCGAGCAGACGTACGCGTACGAGCGCACGAACACGCCGAAGTTCCCCTGGAACCCGCGCAGCCGACCGATCGACTTGGGGCGCTCGAAGTCGAGGTCGTAGACCGGCCGCGAGCCGTTGCCCGGGTCGACCTCGACGACCTGCGGGCGCGGCAGGAACGGCTCGATCCGGTCGGACACGGCGATCGGGCCGGCGCCGGGGCCGCCGCCGCCGTGGGGCTGCGAGAAGGTCTTGTGCAGGTTGAAATGGACGATGTCGAAGCCCATGTCGCCCGGCCTCGATATGCCCATGACGGCGTTGAGATTGGCGCCGTCGTAGTAGAGCGTCGCGCCGACGTCGTGGACGATGCGGGCGATCTCCGTGATGTTGCGGTCGAACAGCCCGAGCGTGTTCGGGTTGGTGAGCATGAGGCACGCCACGTCCTCGTCGGCCTTGTCGCGCAGGTCGTCGAGGTCGACGCCGCCGTCCTCGGCCGTCCCGACCTTGACCACCTCGTAGCCCGCCATGCGCACGGTCGCCGGGTTGGTGCCGTGGGCGGTGTCCGGGGTGAGCACCTTGGCTCGGCGCTCGCCGCGATCTTCGTGGTAGGCGCGCGTGAGCAGCAGCCCGGCGAGCTCGCCGTGCGAGCCGGCGCTCGGCTGGAGCGACACGTGCGGGAGGCCGGCGACCTCGGCGAGCGCTTGCCCGAGCCGCCACATGAGCTCGAGCGCGCCCTGCGCGTACTTCGGCTCCTGCGCCGGGTGCAGGCGCGCGTGCCCCGGCAGCGCCGCCACCCGCTCGTTCACCTTCGGGTTGTGCTTCATCGTGCACGAGCCGAGCGGGTAGAAGCCCGTGTCGAGGTCGAAGTTCTGCTTCGAGAGGTTGTTGTAGTGACGGACGATCTCGGGCTCGGAGACCTCGGGCAGGGTGGGCGCGACGGCGCGCAGCTCGCTCTGCGGGATCAGATCCTCGAGCGCGATCTCGGGAACGTCGGTGGGCGGCGGCACGAAAGCACACCGGCCGGGGCGCGAGCGCTCGTAGATCGTCACCGGCTCCTCGCCCCCGGGCGCGAAGCCGACCACGGCGCTCGCGCCGTCCGCACCCGCGGCGTACGCCGCGCCGCCTCCGTCCGCCCGGCGCGCGCCGGTCACGCCGGCACCTCCGCGCGCACCGTCGCGGCGTGCCGCGCGAGCCGGTCGATGTCGGCGCGCGTGCGCCGCTCGGTAAGCGCGACCAGCAGCCCGTCGGCGTACTCGGGGTAGTCGCGCCCGAGGCGGTAGCCGGGGTTCACCCCGTCGGCGCGCGCCGCCTCGACGAGGCCGTCGAGGTCGGGCACGCGCACCGCGAACTCGCGCACCACCGGCCCCGGGTTGATCGGCTCGAGCCCGAGCGCCGCGCGCGCGTAGTGGGTGCGCCGGGCCATCAGCTCGCCGAGCTCCACGATCCCCCGCCGCCCGAGCCAGGCGAGGTACACCATCCCGGCGAGCGCGTTGAGCGCCTGCGAGGTGCAGATGTTGTGCGTCGCCTTCTCGCGGCGGATGTGCTGCTCGCGCGTCTGGAGGGTGAGCACGAAGCCCCGCCTGCCGTCGACGTCGACGGTCTCGCCGGCGATGCGCCCCGGCATCTTGCGC
>DATHAN010000311.1:0-7273 GCA_035296645.1 Thermoleophilaceae bacterium | reverse complement strand
TTCCGCGCCTCGCCGCGCCAGGCCGACATGATCATCCTCTCGGGGCGGGTCGCGATGAAGATGGCGCCGGTCATCCGCCGCATCTACGACCAGATGCTCGAGCCCAAGTGGGTCATCTCGATGGGCGCGTGCGCCTCGAGCGCGGGAATGTTCAACAACTACGCGCTCGTCCAGGGGGCCGACCGCTTCCTGCCCGTCGACATCTACGTCCCCGGCTGCCCGCCGCGGCCCGAGGCGCTCCTCCACGGCATCAATCGCCTCCAGGAGAAGATCAAGGGCCAGCCCGACCTCGGCTGGCGCGAGCGCTACCGCGCCCAGGGGACCGAGGAGGTCTGGGGCCGCACGGGCGCAGAGGCGCCCGCCGGGGGAGCGCCCCGGTGATCGACGCCACGGGCCTCGAGCTCACGGCCCGGGCGATCGGTGAGGCGGTGGGCGAGGGATCGGTGCGGGACACGATCTTCTTTCGCGACCAGGCCACGCTGGACGTCCGCCCCGAGGACGTCCACCGCATCCTGAGCCACCTGCGCGACGACGCCGACGAGCGCTTCGACGTGCTCGCGAGCCTGCACGGCTGCGACTACTTCCCGCACGAGCCGCGCCTGGCCGTCCACTACCAGCTGCTCTCGACCGAGCGCGGCGAGCGCCTCGGCGTGCGCGCGCGGCTCACGGTCGAGCAGGCCGAGACCACCGGCGTCCCCACCGTGTGCGACCTGTTCCCGACCGCGGACTTCCAGGAGAAGGAGGTCTTCGACTTCTTCGGCGTCCGCTTCGAGGGGCACGAGGACCTGCGCCGCCTGCACATGCCCGAGGACTACGAGGGGCACGCCCAGCGCCGCGACTTCCCGATGGGCGGCGAGCCGGTCCTCTACACGTTCAACGAGCACAAGGTGCCGCGCTGGTATGAGTAGCCGCGGGCTCGGCACCCCCTACCGCCGGCGCGAGGAGTCGGTGACGCTCGAGCGCATGGAGGCGCCGCTCGCCGGCACGCAGGTCGAGTCCGACGCCGAGCTGTTCACGATCAACATGGGGCCGCACCACCCGGCGACCCACGGGGTGCTGCGCCTGCTGTGCACGCTCGAGGGCGAGGTGGTGCGCGACGTGACCCCGCTGATCGGCTACGTCCACACCGGGATCGAGAAGAGCTGCGAGGACCAGCAGTACTGGAAGGTCATCCCGTTCGTCGAGCGGATGGACTACCTCGCGTACTACTTCAACGCGTACGCGTTCTGCGCGGCGGTCGAGCGCCTGCTCGACGAGCAGGTCCCCCCGCGCGCGCAGTACCTGCGCGTCGCGCACATGGAGCTCAACCGGATCGCGAGCCACCTGTTCTGGCTCGGCACCTCGGCGCTCGACCTCGGGGCGATCACCGTGCTGTGGTGGGCGCTGCGCGACCGCGACATGATCCTCGACCTGTTCGAGATGTCGGGCGGCCAGCGCCTGCACCCGCGCTACTTCCAGGTGGGCGGCGTGATCGAGGACATCCCCCCGGGCTGGGCGCGCAAGTGCCTCGACTTCGTGGCCCAGATGCGCACGCGCATCGACCAATACGAGGCGCTCCTTAACGAGAACCAGATCCTGCTCGAGCGCCTGCGCGGCGTGGGCGTCGTCTCGCAGGACCGACTCAAGCAGCTCGGGGTGACCGGCCCGCTCCTGCGCGCGTCGGGCGACCCGTGGGACCTGCGCAAGACGATCCCGTACTCCTCGTACGAGGACTTCGAGTTCAGGATCCCCGTCGGGACGGTGGGCGACCACTACGACCGCTACCGCGTCCGGATAGCGGAGATGCGCGAGTCGCTCAAGATCATCGAGCAGGCCGTGGAGGGCATCCCCGAGGGCCCGTTCATCACAACGAACCGCAAGGTCGCCCTGCCGCCGCGGCACGAGCTCGCCACGAGCATGGAGGCGCTCATCCACCACTTCAAGCTGGTGACCGAGGGGTTCCGCGTCCCGCCCGGCGAGATCTACGAGGCGATCGAGTCGCCGCGCGGCGAGCTCGGCTGCTTCGTGGCCGCCGACGGGTCGTCGAAGCCGGCGCGCGTGCACATGCGCGATCCGTCGTTCATAAACCTCCAGTGCCTGCACGACATGGCGGAGGGCGAGCTGATCGCGGACCTGATCGCGGGGATCGCGATGCTGGATCCGATTCTCGGGGGGATCGATCGGTGAGTCCGTGTTCGTGCGGCCGCTCGCCGGCTCCGATGTCCCCGGCTCAGCCTAAGTCCGCTCGCCTGCGGCTCGCTGCAAACGGCTTCGCGGGGACATCGTCGGCGGCGGCGGACGCGGCGTCGCGGCTCACTGGCGCCTCCTGCGCGCGGCGCCGCCGCGAGCGCTCCTCCGCAATCAGGCTTGGATGCGGGGATGGCTGACGGCAGTCGCTCCAACGGCTCGACGCGGCGCGACCTGCCCCTGGTCGCCGATCGGATGGTCGGGCTCGATCGGCAGATCGCGTCGGGGCATCCGGCGGTGGCGGCGGGGTGGGACATGCCGGTCGACCTCGACAAGGACCCGGCGGTCATCCCCCAGCTCGCCGACGTCGAGGTGCCCGAGGACCTCAAGCGCGAGATCGAGTGGCGGATGTCGCTCTACCCCGACCCCCGCTCGGCGGTCCTCCCGGCGCTCAAGGCGGCCCAGCGCGTGCACGGGTGGCTCTCGACGGATGCGATGCGCCAGGTCGCGGCGGTGATGAAGGTCACGCCCGCCTACCTGTCGTCGATCGCGAGCTTCTACGACATGCTCCACGAGGACCCGGTCGGGCGTCACTACGTGTATGTGTGCACGAGCGTGTCGTGCCACCTGGTGAACGCCAAGGCGGTGTACGACGCGATCGCCGCCGCGGCGAAGAAGGCGCGGCTCGAGGGCTGGGACATCCGCGAGTTCGAGTGCCTCGGTGCGTGCGACATGCAGCCGATGGCCTCGATCGACGGCCGCTACGTCGGGCCGCTCGACCCGAGCGACGCGCCGGAGCTCGTCGCCGCGATCAAGGAGGGACGCACGCCGCTTCCCGGTCGCGGGCTCGAGGACGAGGACTACATGCCGGCCGGCGCCGGCGACCCTCCGCCCCACGAGGAGACCCAGTGACCGCGGCGACCGAGCTGCGCCTGCTCAAGGACATCGACGAGCCCGGGCTCGACACGATCGAGGTGTACGAGCGCCGCGGCGGCTACTCCGCCCTGCGCACCGCGCTCACCGAGCTCGACCCCGACGAGGTGCTCGAGCAGATCCAGGCGGGCGACGTGCGCGGGCGCGGGGGAGCCGGCTTCGCCATGGGCAAGAAGGCGAGCTTCATCCCCAAGGGCGACATGGACAAGTACCTGGTCTGCAACGCCGACGAGTCCGAGCCGGGGGCGTTCAAGGACCGCGTGCTGATGCAGAAGAACCCGCACCTGCTGATCGAGGGCTGCATCATCGCGGCGCGCGCGATCGAGGCCAACCACGGCTTCATCTACATCCGCGGCGAGTACGAGCTCCAGGCCGACGTGGTCGAGCGGGCGGTGAGGGCGGCCTACGAGCGCGGCTACCTCGGCGCCGACATCCTCGATTCGGGCTTCGACTTCGAGCTCGTGGTCCACCGCGGCGCCGGCGCGTACATCTGCGGCGAGGAGATGGCGCTGCTCGACTCGCTCGACGGCAAGCGCGGCAACCCGCGGCTCAAGCCGCCCTTCCCGGCCAACGCCGGCCTGTACCAGGGACCGACGCTGCTCAACAACGTCGAGACGCTGTGCAACGTCCCGATCATCATCGAGCTCGGGCCCGAGGAGTACGTAAAGGTCGGCTCCGAGCAGTCGAAGGGTACGAAGGTCGTGTCGGTCTCGGGCAATGTCCAGCGGCCCGGGAACTACGAGGTCCCGCTGGGCGTCACGTGTCGCGAGATCATCTACGGGCTCGCCGGCGGACCGCCGGAGGGACGCGAGGTCAAGTGCTTCTTCCCCGGCGGGTCGTCGGCGCCGGTGCTCACGGGCGACGAGGGCCTCGACCTCACCTACGACTTCGAGACGATGGCCCAGGCCGGGTCGATGCTCGGGTCGGGCTCGGTCATCGTGGTCGACGACTCGCAGCCGCTCGTCCCGCTCGCGCTCCGGCTCGCCGACTTCTACCGCCACGAGTCGTGCGGCAAGTGCGTTCCCTGCCGCGAGGGGACGAACTGGACGGTGAAAATGCTCGAGCGCGTCGAATCGGGCGAGGCGACGCCGATGGACTTCGAGCTGCTCGCCCAGGTCCAGTCGAACATCCTCGGCAACTGCCTGTGCGTGCTCGGCGACTCGATGGCCATGCCGATCGGCTCGATGCTCGAGAAGTTCCGCGCGGAGTTCGAGCAGCACGCCGAGGAGGCGCGCGCCCGCAACGAGGCGGCAGTCGTCGAGCAGGCTGCGCCCGAGCTCGCCGCCGCACCTCTGACCGGGCCCGCGTAGGCCGCGGAGATCGACCGCGCTCGCCGTCCCCAGACCGCCCAGCCATGCCCCGCCCCGAGCCCAAGTACGTCACCTTCGAGATCGACGGCCGCGAGATAAGCGCGCCCGAGGGCATCTCGCTCGTCGACGGGGCGAAGTACGGCGACGTCGAGATCCCCGTGTTCTGCTACGAGCCGAAGCTCGGCCAGGCGGTCGGCGCCTGCCGGATGTGCCTGGTCGAGGTCGAGGGCATCCCCAAGCTTCAGACCGCGTGCTCGACCGCCGTCCAGGACGGGATGGCGGTGATCACCAACTCGCCGCGCGTCAGGGAGGCCCAGAACGCGGTCGTCGAGTTCCTGCTGATCAACCACCCGCTCGACTGCCCGGTTTGCGACAAGGGCGGCGAATGCCCGCTCCAGGACATCTCGTTCGGCTGGGGCGCAGGACGCTCGCGCTTCATCGAGCCGAAGCGCCACTTCGAGAAGCCGCTCGAGCTCTCGCCGCTCGTCGCGATCGATCGCGAGCGCTGCATCCTGTGCTACCGCTGCGTGCGCTTCTCGCAGGAGGTCGCCGAGGACTATCAGCTCGTGTTCCTCGAGCGCGCCGACCACACCTACGTCGGGACGCACCACGGCCATCCGTACGTCGCGCCGTTCTCGGGCAACATCGTCGACCTGTGCCCGGTCGGGGCGCTGACCTCGAGCGCGTACCGCTTCCGCGCGCGCCCGTGGGACATCGAGAACGGCGGGTCGATCTGCACGATCTGCCCGAGTCAGTGCAACGTGACCTTCTCGGTGCGCGACGACTCGAAGGTCCTGCGGGTGTTCGCGCGCGACAACGCCAAGGTCGACGACGGCTGGCTGTGCGACCGCGGCCGCTTCGGCTTCCAGGCGGTGCACGCGCCCGAGCGGATCACGCGCCCGATGGTCCGCGACGGCGGCGCGCTGCGCGAGGTCTCGTGGGAGCGCGCGCTCGAGACCGCGGCCGAAGGGCTCCGACGCGCCGGGCCGGCGACCGCCGCGCTCGCCGGCGGCGAGACCACGAACGAGGAGGGCTTCCTGCTCCAGCGGCTGATGCGCGAGGGGCTCGGCTCGCCGCACGTCGACTCGCGACCCGGCGGCCCGCTCGATCCCGGGCAGGCCCGCGCGCTCGCCCGGCCCGACCTCGCGGCGATGGTGCCGGACATCGACCACGCCGGCGCGGTCCTCGTCGTCGACACGGAGCTCCAGGACGAGATGCCGATCCTCGACCTGCGCGTACGCAAGGCGATCCGGCGCTTCGGCGTGAAGACCGTGGTAATCGGTGGGCGGCCGGGGGCGCTCGACCCGACGGCCGACGCGATCGTCCGGACCGCGCCGGGGGCGAGCGAGGCGGCGCTCGGAGCGCTCGCCGCCGCGCTCGGCGAGGTCGAGCCGGTCGAGCACGCGCCGTCCGAGCGGCGGATGCCGCGCGATGTCGCGCAGGCGCCGCTCGGCGGGCTCGACGAGCGCCAGCACGGCGAGCCGGACGAGCAGGGGCGCTCGCTCGACCAGGGCGGGCTCGACGCGCTCGCGGGCAAGGCCGGGACGAGCGCCGAGTCGGTGCGCAACGCGGCGGCGCTCCTGCGCGACGCCGGTCCGGTGGTAGTCGTGTGGGCCGAGCGGCTCTCGCACGGCGCGCGCGGACGCGAGGCGGTCGCGGCGCTGCTCGCGCTCGCGGGCGCGCTCGAGGTCGCGGGAACCGAGGGCGCGGGGCTGATCGAGGTCCCGAGCGGGACCAACTCGCGCGGCCTGCGCGAGGTCGGCTGCATCCCCAACCTCGGCCCCGGACTCGCCGACGCGCCGGAGGCAGGTCTCCCCGCCGCCGACATCGCCCGCGCGCTCGGGGGCGAGCTGTCCGCGCTGGTCCTGCTGCACGCCGACCCGGTTCGGACGCATCCCGATCGCGCCGCCTGGCGCCGGGCGCTCGCCGGCGCCGGCTTCACGGTCGCCTTCGCCGACTTCGAGTCCGAGGCGACGCGCCACGCGAACATCGTCTTCCCCGCCGAGTCGTACGCCGAGCGTGAGGGGACGGTCACCCACCCGGACGGGCGCCTCCAGCGCGTGCGCCAGGCGATCGGCCACCCGGGCGAGATCAGGCCGGCGTGGAGCGTGCTCGCCGAGCTCGCCGTGCGCCTCGGGGCCGGGAGCGACCCGCCGCTGCTGACGAGCCCGATGGTCTCGCGCGCGATCTTCGAGGGGGTGCCCTTCCTCGCCGGCATCACGCTGGAGGAGATCGGCGGCAAGGGCAAGCGCTGGCAGGAGCGCGGCGCCGCGGCCGACGTGCCCGCGGGCGCCGAGATGCCCTCGCCCGGCGAGCTCGAGTCGCCGCCCGAGCTCGCCGAGCCCGCGAACGGCGACCTGCGCCTCGGGACTACGCGCAGCCTGTGGGCCGGGCGCGAGACCGAGCACGCGCCGATCCTCGCCTTCCTCGCCCCGCGCCAGCGCGTCGAGCTCTCGCCCGCGGACGGCGAGCGCCTCGGAATCGAGACCGGCGACGAGGTGGAGGTGGCGCGCGATGGCGCGCGCGTACGCGCGGCCGCGGCGGTTCGCGACGCGCTGCCCCCGCGCAGCGTCTACCTGCTCGAGGGAGTCGAGGAGTCGAGCGCGAGCGAGCTCGGAGACGGCGCGGCGGCCACGGTCACCGTGACAAGGGCCGAGCCGCGGTGAGCGCGGTGCTCGCGGCGAGCGCGCCCGGCGAGGTCTCCCCGCCCGGGCCGGTGTGGGTCCAGATCCTCAAGGCGATCGTGATCTTCCTGGTGATCCTCCAGATCGTGCCGATCGTGCTGTGGGCGGAGCGGCGCCTGCTCGGGCGCTTCCAGTCGCGCCTCGGGCCGAACCGGGTCGGGTTCGCCGGCCTCCTCCAGC
>DATHAN010000310.1:0-4221 GCA_035296645.1 Thermoleophilaceae bacterium | reverse complement strand
CGGCGAGGCGGTCATCTACGAGCGCCACCGGCACCGCTACGAGGTCAACAACCATTTGCGCCGCCACCTCGAGAACGCCGGGCTCGTGTGCTCGGGCACCTCGCCCGACGACCGCCTGGTGGAGATCGTCGAGCTGCCCGATCACCCGTTCTTCGTCGCCTCGCAGTTCCACCCCGAGTTCAAGTCGCGCCCGCTCCGCCCGCAGCCGCTGTTCCGCGAGTTCGTCGGCGCGGCGCTCGGGCGGACGGAGGCCAAGCCGGCGCTCGCCGCGGAGCGCGACGCGGCACTCGGCGCAGACGACGGGGCGCCGCTCGCACACGCGCCCGCCTCCCTGCGCTCGCCGCCCTGACCTTCCGGTGAGCGCGCCGGCACGCGCCACGCCGGACGAGCGCGAGCGCCTGCTCGCCGACTTCGTCCGCCTGTGCGAGATCGAGAGCCCGTCGCGGCGGGAGCGCGGCGTGGCCGACGCCGTCGCCGGCGAGCTCGGCACGCTCGGCCTCGAGGTCGTCGAGGACTCGAGCGCGACCGAGACGGGCGCCGACGCGGGCAACCTCCTCGCCCGGGTCGCCGGGAGCGATCCCGGTGCGCCGACCCTCCTCCTGTGCGCTCACATGGACACGGTTCCGCTCTCGGCGCCCGTCGAGGTCGTGCGCGACGACGGCGTCCTCCACAACCGCCACGAGGCGATCCTCGGCGCCGACAACAAGGCCGCCGTCGCCGTGCTGCTGGCGGTAGCGCGGCGCCTCGCCCGCGAGCCGGCGCGCGCGGGCGTCGAGCTGCTGTTCACGACCTGCGAGGAGCAGGCGCTCGCGGGCGCCAAGGCGTTCGACCGCTCGCGCCTGCGCGCCGAGTACGGATTCGTCTTCGACCACGCCTCGCCCGTAGGCGACCTGATCGTCGCCGCACCGACCTACTACCGGGTCGAGGCGACCTTCCGCGGTCAAGCCGCCCACGCGGGCCTGCGGCCCGAGGCAGGACGGAGCGCGGTCGTGGCTGCCGCCCGGGCGGTCACGCGCCTCCCGCTCGGACGCCTCGACGATGGGACGACCGCCAATGTGGGGCGCATCGACGGGGGTGTCGCGGCCAACGTGGTCCCCGAACGCTGTCGTATCGAGCTCGAGGCCCGCAGCCTCGAGCGCGAGCGCGCCGGCGCGCTCGTGACCGAGATCGTCGACGTCCTCACCGACGCGGCCGGAGAGATGGAGTGCGACGTGGAGACCGAGGTGCAGGAGGGCTTCCGCGGCTACCGCCTCCCGCGGACCTCGCCACCCGTGGAGCTCGCCGCGGGCGCGCTGGCCGCGCTCGGCATCCACCCGACCTTCCGCTCGACCGCCGCGGGCAGCGACGCGAACGTGCTCAACGCGCGGGGGATTCCGTGCGTCAACGTCGCCGACGGCACGCAGAGCAACCACCGCCCCGACGAGCGGGTGAGCGTCGCGTCGCTCGAGCGGGTGCTCGACGTGGCGCTCGGCCTCGTCGCGCGCGCCGGCTGATGCCGCTCGCTCTCCGGCGAGGCGTGGTCGCCAGGGTGGACGATCGCGATGACCCGGCGATCGAGCTCACCGTGAAGGTCGACGGGGAAGAGCGTCCGGCGCTCGCCTACCGCGACCTCACCGGCGAGGTCGAGCCGGGCGACGATGTGGTCGTCAACTTCGCCGCCCTCGACCTCGGGCTCGCGAGCGGCGGCTTCGACGTCGTGCACGCGAACCTCACGCGCGGCCTCGGAGCGAGTGCGGAGCGCCGCGCGAGGACGATGAAGCTCCACTACACGCCGCTCCAGCACGGGGTCGTCCCGGTGGAGGGGCCCGAGGCGGAGCCGTCCGACGGCAAGCCGCGGGCGCCGCGGATCGACGGGCGGCCCGTGGCCGTCCTCGCGTTGCACGGCCAGCTCGCTCCGGCGGCGTGGGCGGCGGCCCAGGGTCGGCCGCGTGCGCGCGTAGGCTACGTCCAGGGCGCGGGCGGAGCCCTGCCCGGCGGCCTCTCGCGCACGGTGCGTGAGCTGCGCCGGCGGGGGCTTCTCGCCGGCCACGTGACCGCGGCCCCCGCGTTCGGCGGCGAGCACGAGGCGGTGACGGTGGCCGGCGCCCTGGTGGCGGCGTTCGACTCGCTCGACTGGGATGCCGCGCTCGTCGGGCCCGGTCCGGGGATCGTCGGCTCGGGGACGGCGCTCGGCCACGGGGGGCTCGCCGCGCTCGACTCCGCGCACGCGAGCCTCGCGCTCGGGGCGCGGACGCTGCTCGTGCCGCGCATGTCGTCGGGCGACCCGCGCGCGCGCCACCGCGGGCTCTCCCACCACTCGGCGAGCGTGCTCGAGCTGCTCCTGGGACGGGTGCGCATCGCCTTTCCCGCCGAGGCGCAGGGCGACGTCACCGGTTGCGGCGCGCTCGCGCGGCACGAGGTCCGCCGAGTCCCGACCGACCTCGACGGCTACCGCGCCTCCGGCCTCCCGAGCGAGACCATGGGCCGTCCGATCGACCGCGACGAGCTCTTCTTCCGTGCCGCGCTCGCCGGCGGCAGCGTGCTGGCGGAGGCGCTCACGAGCCACCCCGAGGAGAGCAGCGGTGTTTGAGCACACCGGCGGAGACGTGGTCTACGCAGGGCGCATGTTCAGCGTCCGCGTCGACCGCTACCGCCACGTCCACGGCGCGGAGGTCACGCGCGAGCGCGTCGTCCATCCCGGCGCGGTCGCGGTCGTCGCCCACGACGGCGAGCGGCTCTACCTCGTCGCCCAGCCGCGCGAGGCGGTGGGCGAGTCGGCGCTGCTCGAGCTCCCGGCGGGCAAGCTCGACGCGCCGGGGGACGACCCGCTCGAGACCGCGAGGCGTGAGCTCGCGGAGGAGATCGGCAAGCGCGCGGAGAGCTGGAGACACCTCACGACCTACTACTCCTCGGCCGGGTTCACGAACGAGCGAGTCCACGTCTACCTCGCGACCGGACTCTCCGACGCGGCGGCCGAGTCGGACGAAGAGGAACGGATCGAGGTCCGGACCGTGCCGCTGACCGAGCTCGACGCGACGATCGCCGAGTGCCGCGACGCGAAGACGCTCATCGGCCTGCTCTGGTTCCGCGCGTTCGCGCGCGTGCGCTGAGCGCCCTTGCGGTCACGGCGCCGCGAGCCGCGCCGGGGGGCGCGGAGCGCCGCGAGCCGGACGGGCGGAGGAGGCGCGACGCCCCAGCAGGTCGAGCCGGGGCCGACGGCGAACACCGCGCCGATGGCCACCGCCCCCGAACGCCCGCTCGACCGCCGCTTCGAGGAGCTCGTGCTCGACTTCCTCGCTCACCTCGAGCTCGAGCGCGGACTCGCGCGCAACACGCTCGAGTCCTACCGCTCGGACCTGCTGAGCCTCGGCCATCACCTGGCGGGGCGCGGGAAGCGCCCGCAAGAAGCGTCGGGACGCGACCTCGCCGACTACCTGGCGACGCTGGCCGCCGGCGATGACGACGCGCGGGCCTCCGCGGCGACCGTCCGGCGCAAGGCGGCGTGCCTGCGCTCCTTCTTCCGCTTCCTCCGCCGCGAGGGAGTCCGCGACTCGGACCCCACGGCGACGCTCGCGCGCCCGCGGCGGCCGGCGAAGCTTCCCGACGCCCTGAGCCGAGACGAGGTCAACGCCCTGCTCGCCCAGCCCGCGGGGACCGAGCCGCTCGCCCTGCGCGACCGCGCCCTGCTCGAGACGATGTACGCCTGCGGGCTGCGCGCCTCCGAGACGATCGGCCTCGAGCTCGGCGAGATCGACCTCGAGGCCGGGGTGGTGCGCGCCCGCGGCAAGGGCTCGAAGGAGCGACTCGTCCCCATCGGGCGAAGCGCGCGGGCGGCCCTGCGGACCTACCTCGAGCGCGGCCGGCCAAAGCTCGTCGGGCCGCGGCCCGAGCCGCGCCTGTTCGTCAACGCCCGCGGGGGCCGGCTGAGCCGGCAGGGCATGTACGGGATCGTCGAGCGGCACGCGCGGGGCGCCGGGCTCTCCGGACGCATGACCCCGCACACGCTGCGGCACACCTTCGCCACGCACATGCTCTCGGGCGGCTGCGACCTGCGCTCGCTCCAGGAGATGCTCGGGCACGCCGACGTCTCGACGACGCAGATCTACACGCACCTCTCGACCGAGCGCCTGCGCGAGGTCTACTTCAGCGCCCATCCGCGCGCGGCGAGCGAGGCGGCCGCGTAGCGAAGCCTGCGCTACGAGACCGGGCCCGCCGACGGCGTCGCCGGACCGCGCCGGCGAG
>DATHAN010000309.1:0-5273 GCA_035296645.1 Thermoleophilaceae bacterium | reverse complement strand
GGCCTCTTCATCGACGAGCTCGGCAAGTTCATCACCTCGGACAACGACTACTTCTTCCGGCCCGCCGCGGCGCTAATCTACGTGCTCTTCCTCGGCCTGTTCTTCGCGGCGCGGGGTCTGTCAGGGCGGCGGCCGATGGCGTCGGCCGAGTACGTCGCGAACGCGCTCGACCTCGCGGCCGATGCGGTCAGCCGCGACCTCGACGAGCGCGAGAAGCAGCGGGCGCTCGAGATGCTCGACCGCGCCGATCCGCACGACCCGGTCGTCGGGCCGCTGCGACGCATGCTCGCCGAGCTCGACGCGCTGCCCGTGCGCGGGCTGCGCATGTACACGCGCTGGGCGAGGTTGGTCGGGCGCGGCTACCGGTCGCTCATCGCGCGGCCGCGCTTCGCCGCGGTGATCGACTGGGTGTTCGGCGTGTGGGCGCTGCTCGGGCTCGCGCCGCTCGCGTTGTTCGTGGCGTCGCTCGCGATCGGAGCACCCGGCCGCGCGCTCGAGTCGGTCGTGGGCGACCTCTCGCCGGTCGCCGTCGTCGGCTTCGCCTCGAGCATCGTGTCGGCCGCGCTCGTCGGGCTCGGCGTCCGGCGGCTCGAGAAGGCGTCTGGCCGCGTACCGCGCGTTCGACCGCGCGCTGATGGTGTCGATTCTCGTGACCGACACCTCGCTCTTCTACCTCGCGCAGTTCGCCACGTCCTACCGGCTCGCCCTCGACCTCGTCCTGCTCGTGACAATCCGGTACATGATCCGGTGCGAGCGTGCGCTCGAGCGGGCGGCCGGCGGCGAGGCGGGAGCGACGCCGGATCCCGAAGGTCTCCCGGCGGGCCGCGGACAGGTTGCGAGCCGGGAGCAGGCGGGAGTGCTGTCGCCGGCTAGCGACGCTGCCCCACCGGCCGCGGCGGAGGAGGTCTCGCGTGGCCCCGGAGCCTCGGCGGCGCCGCCGGGGGTCGGCGCGCCGCGAGCACCGGGCACCCCCTGACGGCACCCCGACCTCGGCTCAGGCGAAGAGGTCCTCCTCCGGCGGCCGGCGCAGGGCCCGGGCGCCCGGGCCGTCCGCCGCGGTGACGAAGCGCTCGAGGCCCCGCAGCAACACGGCCGGCCGGCCCGCGTCCTTGGCGCGCGCGAGGTCGGCGGCCGCCGCGACCGCGTCGGCGACGGCGATCGTCGTAGCGTGCAGATCGCGCCCGTGGGCGTCGCGGCGCCCGCGCCAGTCGTCGAGCGGGACGAGGCCAGCCGCGCCGATCGCCACGTCGGTCTGACCGAGGCGCCACGCGCGGCCGAACGAGTCGCTCACCACCACGGCGGGGCGCACGTCGCGCACGGACGCGACGCGATCGCGCAGGTGCCGAGCCGAGGCGTCGGCGTCGGCTGGGAGCAGGACGGCGTCGCCGGGAGCGGCGTTCGAGACGTCGACGCCGGCGTTCGCGCACACGAGCCCGTGCCGCGTGCGGGCGATGAGCACCCCCCGCTCCGCCCGCAGCAGCTGGGCGCTCTCCGAGAGGATGAGCTCGACGAGGCGTGCGTCCTTGCCGTGCTCGCGCGCGAGCGCCTCGGCGCGCGGACCGGGGGCGACGTCCTCGAGGCGCGTCGTGCGGCCCTCGGCCTTCGAGACCACCTTGTGCGCCACGCAGACCACGTCGCCCGGGGCGAGGTCGCCCGGTGCGGCCTCGGCGACCATGCCGCCGAGGTCGTCGCCGGGCGCGATCTCGGGGAGCGCGCCGAGCGGGGAGACGGTAAATGTATTCAGGGCCCGGCCCCGGCGGCAGTTGCGCCCGGCTCGTTGCTCACGAGGTGCGCCCGTTCGAGCACTCCGCGCGTCCGTTGCGCGCGCTGCCCGCCCGTCGACCGGAGCGCGGGCGCGAGCGCGTCGAGGTCGTCCGGCGTGTCGACGTCGTGCTCGAGCGCGGCGACGCGCTCGACGCGCCACGCGAGCGAGGCCGCCTGGGCCCCCGCGCGGTGGCGGGCGAGGCTGTCCGGGCCGAAGCTCGGCGCGAGCACGTCGGGGGGCGAGAGCACGAGCGCGTTCGTCCCGGTGCCGTGGCGGTCGGGGACGATGACGGCCTCGAGAGCGTCCGCCGCGGCACGGGCGAGCAGAGCGTCGAGGTCGCTCGCGGCGACGAGCGGCGTGTCGCCCGGGAGGAGGAGCACGCGCTCGAAGCCGGCGGCGAGCGCGTGGCCGATGCCGTCGGCGGCGGCGGCCGACTGGCCGGTCTCGCCCGGTTCGGGCACGACCTCTGCCCCCGCGGAGCCGGCGAGGCGGACGGCGCGGGGCTCGGCGGTGACCACGGCCACCGTCGCGAGCGCGTGGGCGGCCGAGGCCGCGGCGAGCACGTCGGCCAGCATCGCCTCCGCTAGCTCCGCCCGAGCCGCCGGGGCGAGGCGCCTCGCGAGCCGTTGCTTGGCCGCGCCGAAGCGCTTGACGGGAAGGACAGCGAGCGTGCGCATCGCGGCGCGGTCGAATCTAACGGCCGGCGAGCGCGCGGGCGAGGTCGAGGGTGGCGTGCGCGACGCGCGCGCGGGCGTCCGGCGTATCCATGAGCGTGTCGAGCTCGATCGCGGGAAGCCCCTCGACCGGCTCGTCGGAGACGATCCCGTCGATCACGCCGGCGTACGCGGCGACGATTCCCTGCGCGCTTGCCGCGACGCCGGCGTGCGCGCAGAAAGCCTCGGTCGGACCCTTGACCGCTCGGCCGGCCACGAATGGGCTGACCGCGACCACGGGCGCCGCCGCGGCGGCGATCGCCTCGCGCATCCCCGGCACGGCGAGGATCGGGCCGATCGAGATGACCGGGTTCGACGGGCCGATCACGATCGCCTCCGCCCGCTCGAGCGCCGCCAGCACCTCGGGCGTCGGCCGCGCCGCCTCGATCCCGCGCAGCTCGACCGCCTCGACCTCCGGCTCCGCCCGGTCGACGATCATGAACTCCTGGAACGGCCGCCACCGCCCGTCTGCGCGCACGTGCGTGCGCACGGGCTCGTCGCACATCGGGAGCACGCGCGCGTCGAGGCCGAGCGCGTCCACGATCTCGGCGTGCGCCTCGGTCAGGCGCCGCCCGCCCCGCAGCAGCTCCGCGCGCACGAGACACAGCGCGAGGTCGCGGTCGCCGAGCCGGAACCACGTCTCGCGGCCGGTGCGCTCGAGCGCGCCCATCACCTCCCACGTGTCGCCGCGCACCCCAAACCCCCGCCCGTCGATGAGATCGGCGAGCCACAGCGCCACGAGGTCGGGGTCCGGCGAGACGTGCACGCCGTAGACCTCGACGTCGTCGCCCGTGTTGGCGACCACGCACAGCTCGTCGCCGCCCACGACGTCGAGCATCCCGCGCGCGAGCTTCGCCCCGCCGGTGCCCCCGGCGAGGACGACTACCACCGCGGCTCGTCGAGGCCCGTGAGCCGGATGCCGGCGGTGACCTTGTTGCGCGAGTTGACCGAGATCAGCAGCGGGGTGAGCCCCTCGACGAGGCGCGCGGTCTCGAGCGCGCCGGCGTTGACCGCGCGCAGGCCGTCGATGCGGTCGACGAGCTTGGCCACCCGCCGCTTCGGATCGCGCGCGTCGCCACACACCAGCACGTCGTCGTCGAGCGGGTGGTCGAGGTCGGAGAGGACGTGCCCGGCCACCGTGTGGAGGGCGCTCACCACCGTCACCCCGTCGGGCACCATCTCCTGGGCCTGCTGGGCGGCCGACCCCTGCGGGACGCCGAGCAGCCGGGTCGCCTTGCCGGAGACGGCGGCGGCGAGCGGCACCGTGGCGTCGACGAGGATCTGGCCCTCACGCAGGGCGTTCCGCAGGTTCGTCAGGTTCTCGGATTGCGCGCGGAAGGGAACGGTCAGGAAGACGATGTCGCCGCGTGCGACGGCGTGGGCGTTCTCGAGTCCCTCGACCTCGCCGTCGGGGACGCGCTCGCGTGCCTTGGCGGCGGCCTCCTCGGCGGACTCGCGCCGGCGCGAGCCGATGACCACCGGCACGCCCGCCCCCGCCAGCCGCACGGCGAGCCCGAAGCCGAGCGCGCCGGTGCCGCCGACGATGGGGACGGGCGAGGGGCTCACGCGGCGGCGAGCCTAGCGTCCACGAGTACGCTGGCCCGCATGGACAGCGACCGCTTCGTGCGCGTCCGCGAGGTGGGCCCGCGGGACGGGTTCCAGAACGAGCCCGAGACGATCGCCACCGCCGACAAGGTGCGGCTGATCGAGATGCTCGGACGGACCGGCCTCCGGCGGCTCGAGGTAACGAGCTTCGTCCGCGCCGATGTGATCCCCCAGCTCGCCGACGCGGCCGAGGTGCTGCACGACGTGGCGCTGCCGCCCGAGGTCGCGGTGTCGGTGCTCGTGCCGAACGAGCGCGGCCTCGAGAACGCGCTCGCCCGGCGTGCCCGGCCCGACGGCACGCCCCGCTTCCACGAGGTCAACGTGTTCCTCTCGGCCACCGAGACGCACAACCGCCGGAACGTGAACCGCTCGGTGGAGGAGTCGCTCGCGGGCCTCGAGCAAACGGTCGCGCGCGCGCGCGAGGCGGGCCTTCGCTGCGAGGGCGTGATCTCGGTCGCGTTCGGGTGCCCGTACGAGGGCGAGGTCGACCCGGCGCGCGTGTTCGCGATCGCCGAGCGGCTGGCGGCGGACGGCTGCGCGGAGATCGCGTTCGGCGACACCACGGGGATGGCGAACCCGCGCCAGGTGGGCGAGTTCTTCACCGCCGCGCGCGACCGCCTCGGCGAGCGCGGCGAGCTGACCGCCCACTTCCACAACACGCGCGGGCAGGGCCTGGCCAACGTGGTCGCCGCGCTCGAGTCCGGGGTGCGGTCGTTCGAGTCGTCGTTCGGCGAGCTCGGGGGGTGTCCGGTCCCGCGCGGGGCGACCGGGAACATCGCCAGCGAGGACCTCGTGTCGATGCTGCACGAGATGGGCTACGAGACCGGGATCGACCTCGACGCGCTCGTCGAGTGCGCGCGCGAGGCGCAACGGGTGCTCGGGCGGCCGCTCGGGAGCCACGTGCTCGTCGCCGGGCCGGTGGATTGGGCCGCGGGGTAGGCGACGCTCGCCACGGGCGCCGCCGGGCGCCGAGCCCCGCCTACGCGCGCATCTCGAAGGTCTGGCCCGCGGCCCGCAGTCGCTCGACGAGCGCGCCGCCCATGGCCGTCGCGGGTGTAAGGACCCCGGCGCGGTCGGGCAGGCGGTCGCCGTCGAGAGCGAGGCACAGCGCGGTCTCGCCGAGCATCACCGCGGTTGCCGCGTAGCCCGGATCGCCCTGCGCCGCGACGCGGCACCGGTAGCGCCGGCCG
>DATHAN010000308.1:0-7006 GCA_035296645.1 Thermoleophilaceae bacterium | reverse complement strand
GGAGAGGAGACGCCGCGTGTACCACATCAGCCGCTCGATGTACCGCGAGCTGTGCCACGAGGTCGCGCCCGACCGGTACGGCTCGACCGTCGCCAGCCGCCAGCGGCTGCTCCGGGCGTGCGAGGCCTCGGTCGAGCGGCTTGCCCACGACCGTCACTACTTCGCCCACCCGACGCGCACGCTCTTCAACGACGTCCGTGTGCTGTTCCCGCTCTCGCGCCAGATGCGCGTCCGGCAGGTCATCGAGCGGCACATGCGCCTCGCCTCCGAGCTCGTCGACCGTGCCGCCGAGCAAGGCGTCGCATGCGACGGAACGCCGCTCTCCTGCCACGCCACGACCCGCAAGGGCGGGGCCTGCCAGCGCACGCCCCTGCCGGGCAGCCTGTACTGCCCCTCGCACAAGCACCTCGAAGAAAGGTTCGACGCCTGCACCGAGGACGCGGAGCTCGAGCTGGCAGCGCAGGGCGTCGCCGCGTAGGCCGCGGCGGAGGCGCTACGAGGGCGCGGCCCGCGCCCCCTCCGCACCCGCGTTACTCGGCTAGGCCTCCACCGCCTGCCGGCGAGCCGGTGCTCGAGCTCGGCGGGGCGTCGCGCTGCACCACACCCGAGTTGGTCTGCGGCGCGCTCACCCCGTCCCCTGAGCCGGCGGGGACGTCGACCGACGGGACGGAGACATCCGGGGCGTCAACCGACCGGACGGAGACATCCGGGACGCTCGGGGGCGGCGGCCGTCGGGCTCGTCCACGCCGGTCGGGCGTGCGAGCGGGCCGCCCCCCTCGGCCGGAAGGCGGCGAGCGGGCCGAGGTCCTCCGCCGGCGCGGTCGGCGCGGGCGAAGCGCCGTCACGACCGTCCCGCACCTCCCCGCCCCGACGATGCGCGGGCCGCAGGGCGCGGAACTCGGGCATCTCGGCCAGGGAGCTCGGCACCGCCGGCGCCCCGCGGGCGCCGTCGCGACCTTCGAGCACTCCCTCGGCCGCGAGCACCCCGCCTCTCGCGGCCACCGCGAGCGCCCCGGCCGCCGCCGCGGCGGCGAGCTTCGCTCCGGACGAGGCGCCGGCGAGCTTCGCCAGCCCGCCCGCGGCGCCACCACCGGCCGCCAGGCTCGTGCCGGAGCCCGACCCCTGGTCGAGCAGGCGCCCTAGGATGTCGCCGGCGACCGCGGGGGCGAGCGGCGGCGCGAGCGCGGCGAGTGCGCTCCGGCGTCGATCGATCGACGCCCGGAAGCCGCGGCAGTCGGGGCACGTCGCCAGGTGAGCGCGCAGGCGGCGGTCGCAGGGCGCCTTCCCGTCGCGTTCGCTGATCGCCCGACGCACCGCCTCGCAGCCCATGTCGCGCCCGCTGCGTCGATCGTGGAGGACGGATCGCGCCTGGTGCACGAGCTGGCGCGCCGCGGCCTGCGACGTCGAGAGGACGAGCGCGCTGTCCGCATACGAGAGCGCCGAGAGCTCGCGCATGACGAGCGCGTGCCCCTGGCGCTCCGGCAGCTCGCGGATGTCGGCGACGGTCTCGGCCAGCTCCGCCCGGCTCTCGGCCTCGCTCGCGGCGCTCGGAGCGGTCACGGCCGACGACTCGACCTCGGTCAAGTCCTCGAGCGCCGCCTATGGGCGCCCGGCGGCGGAGATTGTCGATCGCGGTGTTCCGGGCGATGCGGAAGAGCCATGGCCGGACTCCGTCGACCTCCTCGCCCGCCTCGAGCACCGCGAGCGCCTTTGGCCATCGTGGTCTGAAGCACGTCGGCGGCTTCCTCGGATCACGCAGCAGCGCCATGCCGTAGCGAAAGAGCGCCTGAGGATGGCGGCGGTAGAGCTCGCCGAAGGCGGCCTCGTCGCCGGCCGCGGCACGCGTCGCGAAACGCCTCTCGCCCAGGCGGTGCAGAGCACGTATCGGGACCCCGGGCGAGCGAGCGTGCGGCCGTTCGCTCTCGGTAGCCCGCACGCGCCCAGGGGACGTCGACCGCGACCTCCGCCCTGCCGGGTCCGGCTGCCACCTTGCCTCCGCCTCTCGTCCGATCCGCGCCCGAAGTATCGATTGTTCCCCGTGGGCGTAACGGCAATCACGGTAAGTCCCCCGCCTCCGCCTCCGCCTGCTTGTCGCGCTTCTGCTCGGCGACGTGCGCGAACGCGCGGCCCACCGCCCCTGCGAGGCCATCCGGTCCGCGCGGCGCCACGCCGACCATGGCCGGCACCTCGATCGCATCGAGCGCTTCCCTGACGCGCTCGCCGAGCCGCTCGGCCGCGGGCGCGCCGCATTCGGTGGCGAGGACGCAGAACTCGTCCCCGCCCCAGCGCACGACCACGTCGTGCTCGCGCACGCCCTCGGCGATCGCTACGGCCGCTCGGCGCAAGTGAGCGTCGCCGGCGGCGTAGCCGAGGCGGTCGTTGATCGTCTTGAAGTCGTCCAGGTCGATGGCGAGGACCGCCGCCGCGTGCCCGACGCGCCGGCAGCGCAACTCCTCGCGGCGGAGGGCCTCCTCCCACGCGCACCGGTTTGGGAGCGCGGTGAGCTGGTCGGTGCGCGCCTCGAGCTCGGCCTTCCACAGCCGGGCGACCAGCGCAGCCCACGCCTCCAGCACGGGAAGCACATCCGCCAGGTCCTCCTGATGAGGAGCGGCGTCGACGCCGCAGATCGTGCCCAAGGTCGTCTCCCCCACCTCGATCGGAACGCCCACGTAGGCGGCGAAGCCGAGCTCCTGCGCCGCCGGTGCTTCGGCGTAGGCCGACACGTCGGCGAGCCGCGGCCCGGCGCGCGGTCCCTCGCGCCTCGCCATGCGGGCACAGACGGTGCTCTCCCAGGGCATGCGCTGCCCCGCCTCGAGCGGAAAGCCGTGGCCATGCGCGGCCACGACCGCGCATTCGTCGCCGTGGCGGCGGGTGACCATCCACGTTCCGAGGGCCAGCCGGTCGGCCAGGTCGGCGAGGAGGCGCTCGAGCGCGGGGTCTTCGATCGGAGTGTGTGACACGGCGCAGGTGTTGTTCCTATCCCTGCGCCGCCCGGCTCGGCCCGGTGGCAAACACCCGGGCCGAGCCGCGGCACTGTGGCCCTTCCGTAGCCGACCGCCTGTGTGGCGGCTCCATTCGGTGTTGAGACGGCCGCGACCGGCGATTGTGAGTCCTCGATTAGAAAAAACCGCCTCGGCCGGGGTACGTTGGCCGCATGCTCCTCGGAGTCGACGTCGGCGGCACCTTCACCGACGCCGCGCTCCTGACCGGCGACGGCGAGCTCTTCACCGCCAAGTCGCCGACCACCCCCGCCGACCAGTCGGAGGGGGCGATCGCCGCAGTCGAGGCGGCGCTCGCGCGCGCCGACGCGCGGGCGGGCGACGTCGAGCGGCTCGTCCACGGGATGACCGTCGGCACCAACGCCCTGCTCGAGGGCAAGGTGGCGCGCACCGCGCTACTCGCCACCGAGGGCTTCACCGACCTGGAGGAGCTCGGCCGCCAGGCGCGCGCCGAGCTCTACCGCCTGTGCGCCGGGCGCCCACCTCCGCTCGTCCCGGCCGAGCTGCGGGTCCCCGTGCCGGAGCGGACGAGCCGTGACGGCGTGCTGCGCGAGCTCGACGAGTCCGCGCTGAGCGAGCGTCTGGCGCGGCTCGCGGCCGGTCACGACGACTCGGGCGGCGGCATCGAGGCGGCCGCCGTCTGCCTCCTGTGGGGCTTCCGTCATCCCGCGCACGAACGGCGCGCCGAGGAGCTCGTCACCGAGGTCCTCGGGGACGAGCTGCACGTATCGACCTCGCACGCGGCGGTCGGCGTCTTCCGCGAGTACGAGCGCTGCGCGACCACGGTGGTCGACGCGGCGCTCTCGCCGCCGACGCGCCGCTACCTCGAGCGCCTGCACGCGCGCGCCGCCGAGGCCGGCCTGCCGGCGCCCGAGGTCATGCTCTCGGGCGGTGGAGTGGTCGACGTCGAGACCGCGGCGCGCCACGGCGCGTGGACGGTGCTCTCCGGCCCGGCCGGCGGCGCAGTCGGGGCGGCCCACCGCGCGCGTCACGCGGGCGCCCCCGACGCCGTGTGCCTCGACATGGGCGGGACCTCGTGCGACGTGTCGGTGACGCTCGACGGTGCGGTCGCCACCGCGGGCGAGCGCGAGGTCGGTGGGCGTCCGCTCGCCCTTCCGATGGTCGACGTGCACACGGTCGGCGCGGGCGGGGGCTCGATCGGGTGGCGCGACGCGGGCGGCGCGCTGCGCGTCGGGCCCCACTCGGCCGGCGCCGATCCGGGCCCCGCCTGCTACGGCCGCGGCGGTGACGACGCGACGGTCACGGACGCGAACCTGGTGCTCGGGCGGCTCGACGCGGGCTCGCCGCTCGCCGGCGGCGTGGAGCTCGATTCGGCCGCGGGCGAGCGGGCGCTCGACCGCCTGCGCGCGGCGCTGGGTCTCGCGAGCGTCGAGGAGGCGGCGGCCGGCGTCGTCCGTGTGGCGAGCGCCGAGATGGCCGCCGCGGTCCGCGTGATGACCGTCGAGCGCGGCGTCGATCCGCGCGGCCTCGCGCTGCTCGCGTTTGGCGGCGCGGGGCCGCTGCACGCGGCCGAGATCGCCGACGAGCTCGGGATGGAGCGGATCGTCGTCCCGGGCGCCTCGGGCGTGCTGTCGGCGCTCGGGATGGTCGTCTCCGAGCGCCGGCGCGACCTCGTCGAGAGCGTCCTCCTCACCGGGGAGGACCTGACCCGAGACGCAGTCGCCGGGGTGGTTGGCCGGCTCGCCCGCCGCGGGCGCGAGGACCTCGCGACGAGTACCCCGGACGCGGCGCCCGAGCCGGAGGTGCGCGCGAGCTTCGACCTCCGCTACCGGGGCCAGGCGTTCGAGCTCACGGTCGCAGGCGCGGAGGCGCCCGATCCCGCCGACCTGCGCCGCGCGTTCGACTCCGCGCACGCGGATCGCTACGGCTACGCCGACGAGTCGGCCGAGCTCGAGCTCGTGACCGTGCGCGTGGCGGTCGCCGAGCCCGGACGCGAGCCGAGCGCCGCCGCGCGGCCGCCGACGGAGGCGGCCGCGTCGCGCCGGGCCCACCTCGGCGGCGAGCCGGTCGAGGCCACAGTCCACCGCGGCGCCGTCGATCGCCTGGAGGGGCCGGCGATCGTCGAGCTCCCGGAGGCCACCCTCGCCGTCCCCCCGGGCTGGGCGGGCGCGATGGACGCCGACGGGACGATCGTGCTCGAGCGCGACCGGCGCGGCTGAGCGATGGATCCCATCGACCTCCAGGTCATGCTCGGTGCGCTGCGCGCCGCGTGCGACGAGATGGGCGCCGTCCTCGTCCGCTCGGCTCACTCGGCCAACATCAAGGAGCGCCGCGACGCCTCGACCGCTCTGTTCGACGCGGACGGGGAGATGGCGATGCAGGCCGAGCACATCCCCGTCCACCTCGGGGCGATGCCGGCCGCGGTGGCCGCGGTCGCGGCAGAGCGCCACGAGCCGGGCGACGCGTGGATCCTCAACGACCCGTTCCGCGGCGGGACTCACCTTCCCGACGTCACCGTGATCTCGCCGATCTTCTGCGGGAACGAGCTCGCCGCGTTCGCGGCGAGCCGCGCCCACCACGCCGACGTCGGCGGCCCGACACCCGGGAGCATGCCGGCCGACTCGCACACGCTCGACGAGGAGGGCGTGGTGATCGAGCCGCGCCGTCTCGCGCGCGGCGGTGAGCTCGACGGGGCCTATCTCGATGATCTCACCGCCCGCATGCGCGCGCCGAGCCAGCGCCGCGCCGACCTGCGCGCCCAGCTCGCCGCCAACCGCGCCGGTGACGCGCGCATCGCCGAGCTCGTCGAGCGGATCGGCCTCGACGCGCTGCGCGAGGGCATGCGCGAGACGAACGCCTACGCCGAGCGCCGGACGCGCGCCGCGCTCGCCGAGCTCGAGGACGGGGAGTACGCGGCGCGGGACGTGCTCGAGGCCGCGGAGGGGGACCTCGAGGTGCGCCTCGCGGCCACCGTCTCCGGCGACTCGCTCACGCTCGACTTCACCGGCACCGCCGCCCAGCACGAGGGCAACCTGAACTGCCCGCTCGCGGTGACGACGTCGGCGTGCATCTTCGCGCTGCGCGTGCTCGCCGACCCCGACGTGCCGCCGTCCGCCGGCGCCTCGCGACCGCTCGAGCTCGTGGTCCCCGAGGGGACGCTGCTCAACGCGCGGGCGGGCGCCGCGGTGGTCGCCGGCAACGTCGAGACCTCATCGCGCGTGGCCGACCTCGTGCTCGCCGCCTTCGGACGCGCGTGCGGCCAGGGGACGATGAACAACCTCACGCTCGGGAACGACGAGTTCACCTACTACGAGACGCTCGGCGGCGGTCAGGGAGCGTGCCCCGACGCCGACGGCCCGAGCGCCGTGCACGTGGCGATGTCGAACACCTTCAACACGCCGATCGAGGCGCTCGAGCTCGAGTTCCCGCTGCGCGCCGTGACCTACGCGCGCCGGCACGAATCTGGTGGAGCGGGCGCCCACCGCGGCGGCGACGGCGTCGTCCGCGAGCTCGAGGCCCTCGCCGAAATGAGCTTCTCGCTGCTCACCGAGCGGCGCCGCCACCGCCCTCCGGGCGCGGCCGGCGGGGAGCCGGGCACAGCGGGCGAGAACCGCCTGAACGCGGAGCGGCTCGCCCCCAAGGACAGCGGGCGGCTGCGCCCGGGTGACCGCCTGCGCATCGAGACCCCCGGCGGCGGTGGGCATGGCCGGCGCGCGCCTTGACCTTTACCGGGTCAGCGCCTAAGATCGGCCCCTCTCGCGCCCTCGAACCCTCGCCGCGGTGCGAGCAAGCAACCCCTCCTTCAACGTTATGCCGATCGCTTTCAAAGAGTGGGCTGTAACCGTGCGCGCCCTGGCCGAGGGCGAGCAGCTCGTGACCGTGCGGAAGGGCGGAATTCGGGAGGAGAGCAGGCATTTTGAGATCGAGCACGACCGCTTCTTCCTGTACCCGACGTTCGACCACCAGCGGACCGACCTCGTGCGCGAGTCGCATCGCCCCGAGCTCGAGCGCGCGCTCGAGGAGGGCGTGTGGCCCGAGGGCGAGAC
>DATHAN010000307.1:0-4312 GCA_035296645.1 Thermoleophilaceae bacterium | reverse complement strand
ACCGCGGCGAGGGCGGTCGCCGTCACCGGGGCCACGGTGATCGCCAGGCCGAGGCCGAAGACCGAGATCGCCGGAAGCACCGCGCCGACGTACGTGTCGCCCGGCTCGATCGTGGTCAGCATGAGTACGCCGAGCGCGATCACGAGCGGGCCGACGGTGAGCGGGATCCGCGGTCCGATCCGCTGGGCGAGCGCCCCGGCGCTCGTCGACAGGGCGAGCATGAGCACCGTAACCGGCAGCTCCGCCGCCCCCGCCTCGAGCGGGGAGTAGCCGAGCGAGACCTGGAGATAGACGACGAGCAGGAAGAACACCCCGCCGAGGCCCGCGTACAGCGCCAGGCACACGAGGTTGGCGGCGGCGAACTGCCGCGAGGCGAACGCCGCGAGCGGCAGCATCGGGTTGCCCACGCGACGCTCGAGGGCGAGGAAGGCAGCGAGCGCGACCGTCCCGGCGACCCCGGCCGCGACCGCCGGAGCGAACCCGAGCCCGCGCTCCGGCAGCTCGACCAGCGCGTACGTCGCACCCGCGAGCCCGAGCGTGACGAGCGCGGCACCGGCCACGTCGAGGCGCCCGGCGGACAGCGGGTCACGCGTCTCCGGTACGTGGCGGGCGGCGGTCCACACGACGGCCGCCCCGAGCGGGACGTTGATCAGGAAGATCGCCCGCCACGAGATCGCCTCGATCAGGTAGCCGCCGACGAGCGGCCCGATGGCCGCGGCGACGCCTCCCAGGGCCGCCCACGCCCCGATCGCGCGCGAGCGGTCGTCGGGCCGGAAGCTCGCCTCGATGATGGCGAGGCTCCCCGGCGTGAGGAGCGCCGCGCCCACTCCCTGGAGCGCCCGGGCGATGACCAGCACCGTCAGGCTCGGGGCGACGGCGCACGCGAGCGAGGCCACCACGAACCATACGACGCCGATCACGAACACCCGCCGGCGCCCGACCCGGTCGCCGAGCGCGCCGGCGAGCAGGATCAGCGCGGCGAGCGTGATCGAGTAGGAGGTGATCACGAGCTGAAGCCCCGACACCCGGGCGTCGAGCTCGCTGCCGATCGCGGGCAGGGCGACGGTCACCACGGTCGCGTCGAGCTGCGCGAGCCCGGAGCCGAGCACGGTGGCGAGCAGGACCCAGCGCCCGGCTGAGCTCGCGAACCGCAGCCCTCCCGCTCCGGGCTCGAGCGCCGCTTCCGCGGAGGTCATGCGGCGGCCGGGGTCACCGGCGCCCGCGCCGTCACGGGTCCACGCCGCTCAGGGCCACGAGGCCGGAACCATACGCCGGGTTGGTGATCGCGCGCCCGCTCGCGCCGGCGCGGGCGGAGCCCTCGTGACCCTGTGCGATCATGCCGCCCGAGTTGACCCGCACGGCGAAGCGCGAGCGCACGACGGCGTCGCAGGCGACCCGAGCGAGCAGGTGACGGCGAGGAGCGCCCGGGCGGCGGAGGGCGAACCCGAGAGCGCCGTCCGAGTGCTCGGCCTGGAGGGATCGTCCGCCCCCGACTCGACCAGCGACACCGCCCTAGGTGTCGCGCTCGAGGGCTCGGCAGCGGCCGGGGCGAGCATCGAGACCCTCGCGGTGGCGTCGCTCGAGCTGCCGTTCTTCTCGCCCGAGGCGGCGCGCGAACCGTCCGAGCCGGCGTGCGTCCTCGCCGATGCGGTTCACGCGGCCGACGCGCTCGTCCTCAGCAGCCCCCTGTACCACGGGTCGATATCCGGCGGGTTCAAGAACGCGCTCGACTGGCTCGAGGTGCTCGCGCATCGCGATCCGCCGTATCTGAGCGGCAAGGTCGTGGGCATGCTCGCAGCCGCGGGAGGCACGCACGGCCTTCAGGCGATCAACACGATGGAGTTCGTGGTGCGCGCGCTGCGCGGCTGGGCCGTCCCGCTCGTCGTGCCGGCGGCGCGGTCGTGGCGCGCGTTGGGCCGCCACGGCGACGTGCGCGACGCGGCGGTCGCCGCGTCGCTGCGCGGCCTCGGGGGCGAGGTCGTGCGGGCCGCGCGCCAGGCCGTCCGCACGGGGACCTGCGACTACGCCGACGACCCGCGACCCGGGCCCGAGGGAGCGCGCCGGGGCGTGGCCGAGCTCTCGTTCGGTCCGCTGCCGGGCCCCGGCGACTCCGAGGGCGGTTGAGACTCCGGTGCCCGGGGGGCCAGATCACGCCACCCCACGCCCACTGGCCGGCCGAGCGCGAAGGAATGCAGCACGTCGAGCTGATCATCGCTTACGGTCACCACGTCGGGCGCAGGACGACTCCTCCCTCCGGCGGCCTCGCGATCGCCCGCTCGGTCCGCCGTCGCATCCGCTCGCACGCGCGGCGCGCGAACTGGGTCTGCTTGCGGCGCCCGAACACGCGAAAGCCGAGCCGGACGAGGAGGTTGGGGATGTGGGCGACGCGCGAGAACGCGTGGATGCGGAACTCGACCTCGCCGGTGTCGAGCCACTTGCGCACCTCGTAGTCCATCCGGCCGACCTCGAAGTGGCCGTCGAGCGTGGCGTAGCTCCAGCCCCACACCGCCGCCCCGCGCCCCTCGTTGGCGACCCGCCCGTCCCTGACCGCGACGACGCGTACGCCCACATGGAAACGCAGTCCCCAGAGGCGCAGCTCGAGCAGCATGTCCCGCCCGTCGAGCGGGTCCACGGGTCGGAACGCGGCGCGCACGATCGAGGGGTCGACGAAGTCGTAGTCGAGCAGGAGGGCGCACGCGACCTCCCAGCTTCCGCCCGCCACCGGAGGTCCCGCCGGCTCTCGCGGCAGCGCCTGGCGATAGTCGTCGATGCGCCACCCCTCCGCTCGCGAGGCCGGCTGCGCCGCCTCGGGGTCGAGGTTCAGACGCCTCGTGCTCAGCTCGGCGAGCTCGCGCGCGGACCGTCCCGGGTCCGCGAACAGGTCACGGGCCACGATCGGCGGAGTCCTCGATCCGGCGCGTGTGGATCTCGAGCAGGCCGTCACGGCGACCCTCGGCCAGCTCGACCACCCGCTCGAGGAACGACGTCCACATGTGGAGCTGCACCTCCTTGGCCATGCGCAGGTGCCCATAGAGGAGATCGGAGAGCCGGTCGCCGCTGCGCGCCCACGACTCGATCGTGAACGCGAGCCGGTCGCCCTCGCGCGCGGCGCGGAACTCGATCTGCCCGGCCTCGAGGTGGCCCGTGAGCGTTGCGAGGCGGAAGGAGGTCGGCGTGACCTCGACGACGCGGACGGGCCCGTCCCATGGCCCCGGCATGCGCACGACGTACTCGTCGCCGACGGTCATCGAGCCCTTGTCGCCTTGGACCTTGTTGAACGTCGCGAACTCGCGCGGCGCGACCCGGTCGGGGTCGGCGGCGATCCTCGCGACGAGCGCCTCGGGGGAGAGGGCCGGGTCGCGCACACGCACGCGATAGCTGCGGTGAAAGAGCGCCCCGCTGCCGTCCTCCGTACCCTGGAGCTCGTCGGTCGCGACGCGAGCCGGGAGCGGCGGGGCGCCGTCCTCCCCGGGAGAGCCCTCGACCTCCGCGCGGCGCATCGGCGTCGTACGCCACATGTAGCGCCACGAGGTGAGGCTGATCCCCAACGGCCAGCGCGCGGCGATCGCCAGGTTGCGCGCCAGGGTGGGGCGGCGGGGCATGGTGCCCATCTACCCGGTTCGGCGCGGCGTGCTCCCCGGGGAGTATGGCGGGCGGCGAATCGGGTATTGCTCGGCCATGCTCGCCGCGATCCTCCACCGGTGCGGCCTCCGGAGCTGGCAGATGCACGGCGCCTCGGTGGGGGCGATCGGCCTGTGCATCGGCCTGTGGATCCGGGCCAAGACCGTCGACCAGGACGAGCGCGGCAACGCCGAACGCCGGGCGCTGTTCGTCGGTCTGTGGCCGGCGATGCTGTGGCTGCTCGGCGACGGGCTGGCCGAGCACGACTAGGCAGCGCGCTCGCGCCAGGCCCCGCCGCCGTGACGCCGGCGACCCTCCTCCTCGCGGTATCGACACGGTCCGCTCGGCGATCACCACAGGGGGCTATCCGGCGCTCGCGCTGCTCGTCCTGCTCGAGACCCTGTTCCCGCCGATCCCGTCGGAGGTCGTCCTGCCGCTCGCCGGCTACTACGTCGAGCGTGGCACGCTGACGTTCGTGCCCGCAGTCGCCGCCGCCACCGCGGGCTCGCTGGCGGGGGCGCTGATCCTGTACGGACTCGGGCGCCTCGGCGGGGCGCCCGCTCGTGCTTCGCTACGGACGCTTCCTGCGGGTCGACGACGAGCGTCTGCGGCGCGCCGAGGACTGGTTCGCGCGCTACGGCGACGCGGTCGTCCTGTTCGCGCGCATGGTCCCCGGCGCCCGCAGCGTCGT
>DATHAN010000306.1:0-2286 GCA_035296645.1 Thermoleophilaceae bacterium | reverse complement strand
CTCTGATAAGGAAGAGGTCCCTGGTTCGAGTCCAGGATCGCCCATCCCGAAGCTCCCTCGTGAGACAATGGCCGCGTGAGGAGGGAGTTGCCGAGGAAGCCCCGATGACTGCGAGCGCCCAGGTGGTGGTCGCCGGCGGGGGCATCGCCGGGCTCGAGGCGCTTCTGGCGCTCCGGTCGCTCGCCGGCGACCGCGCCGAGGTCACGCTCGTGGCGCCGGAGCGCGAGTTCGTCTACAAGCCGCTGGCCGTCGACGAGCCCTTCTCGCTCACCCCCGCCGAGCGACGGGAGCTCGAGCCGCTGGCGCGGGAGCTCGGCGCGCGGTTCCTCCAGCAGCCGCTCGCCGGCGTGCGCCCGGAGGAGCAGGTCGCGGAGCTCGGCGACGGCTCCGACCTCGGGTACGACGGGCTCGTCGTGTGCGTCGGAGGGCGCGCTCGGCCCGCGTACGCGCTCGCGACCACCTTCCGCGCCGACGCTGAGCCGCTGCGCGTCGACGAGCTTCTCGAGCAGACCGCGGCGAGCCCGTCGACGCGGGTTGCCTTCGTCGTCCCGCCCGATGTGTCGTGGCCGCGCCCGTTGTACGAGCTCGCGCTCATGACCGAGCGCCGGGCGCAGGACTTAGGACACACGACTCTTGACTTCCAGCTACTTACCCCGGAGCCGGCGCCCCTCAACGTGTTCGGCGCGGAGGCGAGCGCGGCGGTCGCCGAACTGCTCGCGGCGCGCGGGATCGTGGTCTCGACCGAAACGCGCGTCAGCGAAGTCGACGGAGAGCTCCTGGTCGCGCCGGAGGGCGAGCCACTCGAGGCGGCCGCCGTGATCGCGCTCCCGGTGATCGACGGCCCGGCCGTATCCGGGCTGCCCAACGACGCTGGCGGCTTCGCGCCGATCGACGAGCACGCCCGCGTCAAGGGGCTCGAAGGCGTCTACGCCGCCGGCGACGGCACGAACTTCCCGCTCAAGCAGGGCGGGATCGGCACGCAGCAGGCCGACGCGGCGGCCGAGCACATCGCGGCGAGGCTCGGCGCTCCGGTCGACCCCGAGCCGTTCCGGCCCGTCCTGCGCGGCAAGCTCATCACCGGTGACCAGACGCTCAGCATGCGCGCCGACGTCGACGCGGTCGGGCGGGAGGGCGTCTCCTCGCCCGACTACCTGTGGTGGCCGCCGCACAAGGTGAGCGGTCGCTATCTCGCGCCGTTCCTCGCCGGATCGGTCCCGCACCGCGCACCCGAGCCGCCCGGACGGCCGCTCGATGTCGAGGTGTCGCTGCCCACAGAGTGGCACCGGGAGCCGATGGCGCTCGACCCGCTCGGACCGCCGGCCTCTTAGGCGCGCGCGAGCCGCGAGCCCGTCCCGCATACGATGCGCGCGATGGTCCTCGACGGGCCCGGCCGACCGCTCGAGCTGCGCGAGTTCCCGGTCCCCGAGCCCGCGGCCGGCCAGGTGCTCCTACGCGTCCGCGCGTGCGGGCTGTGCCGCACCGACCTGCACGTCGTCGACGGCGACCTCACCGAAGCGAAGCTGCCCCTCGTCCCCGGGCACCAGATCGTCGGAGAGGTGGTCACGGCCGGAGAGGAGTCCGAGCGCTTCTCGGCCGGCGACCGCGTCGGCGTGCCGTGGCTCGGCCGCACGTGCGGGGAGTGCCGCTTCTGCCGCTCGGGGCGGGAGAACCTGTGCGACCGCGCTAGCTTCACGGGCTACGGGGTCGACGGAGGCTTCGCCGAGTTCGCCGCCGCGGACGAGCGCTTCTGCTTCCCGATCTCCCCCGACTACCCGGACCTCCAGGCCGCCCCGCTGCTGTGCGCGGGGCTTATCGGCTATCGCGCGCTCCGGATGGCCGGCGACGGCGAGCGGCTCGGCCTGTACGGGTTCGGGGCGGCGGCGCACATCGTCCTCCAGGTCGCGCGCCACCGGGGATGGCGCGTGTTCGCGTTCACCCGCGAGGGCGACGAGGAGGCCCAAGCGTTCGCCCTCGGGCTAGGGGCCGAGTGGGCCGGCGACGCGCTCCGGCCCCCGCCCGAGCCGCTCGACGCCGCGCTCATCTTCGCGCCGGCCGGTGAGCTCGTCCCCGCCGCGCTCGCCGCTCTCGACAAGGGCGGGACCGTGGTCTGCGGCGGCATCCACATGAGCGACATCCCGAGCTTCCCTTACCGGCTCCTGTGGGAGGAGCGGGGCGTCCGCTCGGTCGCCAACCTGACCCGCCGCGACGGCGAGGAGTTCCTCGCCCTCGCGCCGCAGGTCCCGGTGCGCACCGAGGTCACGGCGGTGGCCCTCGAGGAGGCCAACG
>DATHAN010000305.1:0-2111 GCA_035296645.1 Thermoleophilaceae bacterium | reverse complement strand
GTAGTAGCCCGTACTCGTGGGGTTGCATGTCGAGCGCGGCGAGAGCGGCGCCGATCTGAGCGCCGGCGGCGCGCCCGAGACGGAGCATGAGGAGGCCGCACGCCGTCCCCTGCGGTGGGTCGGCCTGATCCCAGCCCGGCGCCGACCCGGCATCCGTCGAGGCGGAGGTGAGCGTCGGGCGACCGGTATCCATGGCGGTATGGTAGCTCCGCAAAACCATTCTTCCCGCAAACGGTTTGCAGCTACACTGTTCGTTCGAATGACACCGGACTCGGAGACACACCTCATGGACAACCTCCTCCTCATCCCCCTCGACGACCCGGTGGTCTTCCTCGGCATGAGGGTCACGCTCGGACTCGAGGTGGGGAACGAGGAGCGCGTCCTGCGTCCCCCGCAAGGGCGGGGCCTTCGCCGACGTCGGCACGGCGGCCGAGGTCTCCGAGCGCGTTCGCCTACCGGGGGGAGCGTCGGCGCTTGAGCTGACCGGCCTCCATCGCGGGATCCCGGGCGCGGCTCTCACGGACGCCGCGGGCGACCTCCGCGTTGCCGTCGAGCCGGGGCCGGACGAAACACCCCCTCCGGCGAAAACGCGCGAGCTCGAGCGCGAATACCGCGCCGTGATCGGCGAGATACTCGAGCTGCGCGGCGACGACGGGCGCATCGCCGCCTTCGTACGGTCGATCACCGAGCCAGGCGCACTCGCCGACACCGCCGGCTACTCGCCCGACCTCACCCACGAGCAGAAGGTTGAGCTGCTCGAGACCCTCGACGTCGTCGAGCGCCTCGAGCTGGCGACGCGCCTCCAGCGCGAGCGTTTGACCGAGATGCAGCTGCGCAAGCAGATCCGCGACGACGTCCGCTCCGGCGCCGAGAGCCAGCAGCGCGAGTACTTCCTGCGCAAGCAGATGGAATCGATTCGCAAGGAGCTCGGAGACGACGAGGCCTCCGTGGTCGACGAGTACCGGGCGAAGATCGAGGAGGCCGGCATGCCCGACGAGGTGCGCGAGCAGGCCGAGCGCGAGCTCGGTCGCCTCGAGCGCGCCGGCGAGCAGTCGGGCGAGTCCTCCATGATCCGCACCTACCTCGACTGGCTGATCGCCGTCCCGTGGTCAGAGCGCTCGGAGGAGCGACTCGACCCGGTCCACGCCCGCGAGGTCCTCGACGCCGACCACGCGGGGCTCGAGGACGTCAAGGACCGCATCACCGAGTACATCGCCGTGCGCAAGCTGCGACGCGAGCGCGGCATCGTCGAGGACCGCCGCTCGGGCGCGATCCTCACGTTGATCGGCCCCCCGGGCACCGGCAAGACCTCGGTCGGCGAGTCGATCGCCCGCGCCACCGGGCGCGAGTTCGTGCGCATGTCGCTCGGCGGGGTGCGCGACGAGGCCGAGATCCGCGGTCATCGGCGCACCTACATCGGCGCGCTCCCGGGGCGCCTCGTGCGCGCGCTGCGCGACGCCGGGACGCTGAATCCGGTGATCATGCTCGACGAGGTCGACAAGGTCGGCGCCGACTGGCGCGGCGACCCGAGCTCGGCCCTGCTCGAGGTGCTCGACCCCGCCCAGAACCACTCCTTCCGCGACCACTACCTCGACGTCGAGCTCGACCTCTCCGAGGTCGTTTTCATCGCCACGGCGAACGTGGCCGAGACGATCCCCGGGCCGCTGCTCGACCGCATGGAGGTCGTGCGCTTCGACGGCTACACCGTCGAGGAGAAGGTGGCGATCGCCCGCGGCTACCTGTGGCCGCGCCAGCGCGAGCGCAACGGGCTGCGCGAGGAGGAGGTCTCGGTCTCCGACAACGTGTTGCGCACGGTGGTCGCCGAGTACACGCGAGAGGCGGGGGTCCGCTCGCTCGAGCGCGAGCTCGGAACGGTCCTGCGCAAGACCGCGACGAAGCTCGCCGCGGATCAGCTCGAGCCGCCGGTCGAGGTCAACCTCGACACGGTCCGCGACGCGCTCGGTCGCCACCGCTTCTGGCAGGAGGCCGCCGAGCGGACCGCGGTGCCGGGCGTTGCCACCGGGCTCGCCTACACCCCGGTCGGTGGTGAGGTCCTGTTCGTCGAGGCGACCGCGATGCGCGGCAAGGAGGGCTTCGTCCTGACCGGACAG
>DATHAN010000304.1:0-10280 GCA_035296645.1 Thermoleophilaceae bacterium | reverse complement strand
ATGTCCGTCGGGAGGGAAGGAGGTCGAGATGGACACGGCTAGGGTCCTCGTGGTCGCCAATCGCACGGCCGAGTCGCCCGAGCTCTTGCACACGCTGGAGGAGCGCGCGGCGGAGGGGCCGATCTCGGTCACGCTCGTGGTGCCCGCGACTCCCCACGGGCTCGCCTGGGCAACCGATATGCACTCGGGCGGCCCGGAAGCCGAGGCGCACCTGAACCGGGCGCTTGCCGGCATGCGGTCCGCGGGCCTCGAGGTGGCGGACGGACGCTTGGGCGACCCCGACCCGCTGGCCGCGGTCGAGGACGCCGTGAACCTCGGGGGCTTCGACGAGATCGTCGTCTCGACGCTGCCGGGCGGGATCTCCCGGTGGCTCAAGCTCGACCTCCCGAGCCGCGTCGCGCGGGTCACCGGGCTGCCGGTGCGGCACGTGATCGCGAGCGAGGCGCGCGCGTCGGTGGGCTGAGGGCACGCCGGTCGAGCCTCGGCTGGGCACGGCGCCCCCCGCGCATGCCGGGGGCCGCCCCGAGTTCCCTACACTCGCCGCCATGGACCTCGAGGAGCACACGCTCGACCCGGTCATCGAGCGCACGTGCGCCGAGTGCGGCGCGCGCCTGACCGACGCAGAGATCCGCGCCTCGCTCGAGGCCGGCGGTCCGTATCTGTGCTCGGTGCACGCCGCCGAGGAGGTCCCGCTCGAGGAAGAGCCGGAGCCCGGCGAGGAATAGCAGCCGCCGCTCTGGTCACGGCGCCCTCCACCGACGAGACGATCCGCCTCGCGCTGGGGCACCGGACCTGGGCGGTCGTCGGCTGCTCGCCCGACCCGCGGCGAGACAGCCACCGGATCGCCGCGCTCCTGGGCTCGCGCGGCTACCGCGTACTGCCGGTCAACCCGACCGCCGACGAGGTCCTCGGACTGCCGTGCGTCCCCTCCCTGGGCGACCTCCCACCGGGCGAGCGGGTGGACGTCGTCGATCTCTTCCGGCGCTCCGACCACGTCGGCGCGCATGTCGAGGAGGCGATCACGATCGGCGCGAAGGTGGTGTGGATGCAGCTCGGCGTGGTCGACGAAGCGGCGGCCGAGCGCGCGCGGACCGCCGGGTTGAGCGTGGTCATGGACCGTTGCCCGGCGATCGAGCTCCCGCGACTCGGGATCGAGGGTCCGTCCGCCTAGGTCGACCCCGGTGGCCGACTACCGCTTCCTCACCACCTGGCTGCTCGAGGCGCCGCGGACGGACGTCTTTCAGGCGATCTGGGACTCGGAGCGCTGGCCCGAATGGTGGCGCGGCGTCGAGTCGGTGCGTACGCTCGAGGACGGCGACGAGGAGGGCGTCGGAAGCCTCGGGCGGTTCGTGTGGCGGAGTCGGCTTCCCTATCGCCTCGAGTTCGAGACCCGGATCGGGCGAGTCGAGCGGCCATTCCTCCTCGAGGGCCGCGCGAGCGGCGAGCTCGAGGGTACGGGCTGCTGGCGCCTGTTCGAGGACCATGGGGTGACCGCCGCCACCTACGACTGGCGGGTGCGCACGACCTCGCCGTGGATGAACCGGCTCGCACCGCTCATGCGACCGGTGTTCGCCTGGAACCACGACGTCGTCATGGGCTGGGGCGCCCAGGGCCTGGCGCGGCTGCTGCGCGTGCGGCTCCTCGCGGACGGCTGAGACCTCAGCGCGGCTCGCGCTCGAGCAGCGCCACGCACTCGATGTGCGGCGTATGGGGGAACATGTCGACCGGTCGTACCGCGCTCAGCCGGTAGCTGGCGTCGGCCATCTGGCGCGCGTTGGGGGCGAGCGTCGTCGGATTGCACGACACGTACACGATGCGCGGCGCGCCCGTCTCGAGCACCCGTCGCACTATCTTCTGCGAGAGCCCGGCCCGCGGCGGGTCGACGACCAGCACGTCGGGTCGGCCGGCCTCCTCGACGAGCGGTCGCAACGCGGTCCGCACATCGCCGGCGAAGAAGCGGGCGTTGTCGATCTCGTTGCTGCGTGCGTTCTCGATCGCGTCGGCCACCGCCGGCTCGACGCACTCGATCCCCACGACCTCGCGCGCCCGCAGCGCGAGGCACAGCGCGATCGTCCCGATACCCGAGTACAGGTCGAACACCCGCTCGACGCCGCGCAGGCCGGCGAGCTCGGCGGCGAGCGCGTACAGGCGCTCGGCCTGCTCGGTGTGCACCTGGAAGAACGCCTCGGGCGAGACGCGAAGGCGCAGCGCCGCCCCGAACACGCGGACCTCCTCGTCCAGGAGGTCGGAGCCGGCGAGCAGCTCGGTCTCGCCGTCGCGGGTGGTCTCCGCGACCCCGGCCGCGCGCGTCCACAGCACGCCGTCGGCGCCGGCGAGCGCGGCCGCGAAGTCGGACGCGCGGAAGTCGCCGGGGCTCGTTACGAGCCGCGCCTGGAGCTCGCCGGTCCGGCGGCCCTCGCGCACCACGAGGTTGCGCAGGAAGCCGGTTCCTTCGCGGCGGTCGTAGGCCGACAGTCCCTCGGCGCGGCACCACGCCTTGACGCGCTCGCGCAGGGCGTCGACCCGCTCGGAGGCAAGCACGTCCTCGCTCACGTCGTGAATCTCGTTCCAGCGCCCAGGCCGGTGGAACCCGAGCACGAGCCCGCCGCCATTGTCGGTCCCGAACGAGTACTCGACCTTGTTGCGGTAGCGCCAGGGATCCTGGGCGGCGAGGATCGGCTCGACCGGCGGGTCGGCGAACCCGCCGATCCGCGCGAGCGCGTCGCGAACCTGGTGCTCCTTCTCCGCGAGCTGGCGCTCGTACGGCAGGACCTGCCAGGGCGCTCCGGGGTGCGGCGCGCGCGGCGCGACGCGCTCCGCGCTCGGCTCGACGAGCTCGAGCGCGCGCGCCTCGGCGTAGGCGCGCTTGCGCTTGGTCACGCGCGCGCGCACGCGGTCGCCGGGGACCGCGCCCGTAACGAACACCACGTAGCCCTCGAGTCGCGCGACCCCGGCGCCGCCGTACGCGAGCGACTCAACGACGAGCTCGAGCTCGTCGCCGCGCTCGGGGCGCGTCTGCGGGCCGGGGGCCTGGCTCAGGTCAGCTTCGACTCGATCGCCCCGAGGACCGTCTTGCGGTTCGCATTGCGGCGCTCGTAGTCGCGCACCTTGCGCAGCTCCGGTGGGTCGAGCCGGTCGAGCCGATCCTGCACCTGGGCGGCGGTCAGGTTGTCGTAGTTCCTGATCGGGAAGCTCGAGCCCCCGCCCCCGCCGACGGCCCGGCGAGCGCGGTCGGCCTGACCCCTCACCGCGTCGGCGCGCTTGCGACCCTCGCCCACCGTGCGCTCGACCCGCTTGCGCGCGCCCGAGGCGGCGCTCGCACCGCGCTCGCGGGCCTCGTCGGTCACGGACTCGAACCGCAAGCGCCCGCGCCCGAGCAGGGTCTCGAGGTTGTTGAGCACGTCGTTCGTCTGCTCACGCCCGCGCGCGACGATCTTCTCGACCACGTCCTGGGCGTCGCCCGCGGTCATGCGTCCGCGGCTCACGGCCTCGTCGACGACCTCCTCGATCCGATCGCGGCTGATGAGCACGAGGTTGAGCGGGTTGACGAGGTTGTCGCGCAGGGCGGTGCGCACCTCGGAGACGGACTTGCCGGAGAAGCCCGCGGTGTCGGCGGCTTGCGCCGCGCGATCGGCGGTCCCGCGCGCCGCCTTGCGAGCCTGCTGCTGACGCCCACGCGCCTGACCGCCCTTGCGCGCGGCCTCACGACGCTGGGCGCTCGACTGGCCGCCGGTGCGGCGCGAGCCGGAGCTCCGCGACGAGGACCCCGAGGCGCGCGAGCGTGCGCTCGATCCGGAGCCTCGGCTCGAGGACGAGGAGCCGCTACGGCGCGACGAGCCAGAGCCGCCGCTCGAGGAGCGCGAGCCGCCGCTCGACCCACGGCGCGAGCCGCCGCCGGACGATCCGGAGGAACCGCCACCGCGGTTTCGGGATTCGCTGTTGTCTGGCATCGCCTTCCTCCTCGCGTCGCCTTCGCTCGCGCCGAACGCTCCCGCTCTCGCCGACTAACACCGGACTATGCCACGAAGGAAGAGGCGGTGGGGCGCTGGGCGCGGACCTTCAGCCGCGCCGGCGCGGAGGACGGGCCGGCCGCGACTACGATCCCGGGGTGGCGCGCCATTTCCTCACCGGGGAGGAGCTCACCTCCGACGAGCTGCTCGGACTGCTCGAGCGGGCACTCGCCCTCAAGGCGGCGCGCGGCCGGCCCGACGCCGGCGCCGAACCCGCGAGCGCGCGTGGCGGCCTCTCCGGCCTCGGAGCGCTCTCCGGCCGCAGCGTCGCACTGATCTTCGACAAGCCGTCGACGCGCACGCGCATTTCGTTCGAGGTCGCGGTGCGCGAGCTCGGCGGTCACCCACTCGTCCTCCGCGAGGGCGAGACTCAGCTCGCACGCGGCGAGTCGCCGCGCGACACCGCCCTCGTCCTGTCGCGCCTCGTCCACGCCGCCGGCGTGCGCTCCGGGCCGCACGGCCTGCTCGAGGAGCTCGCCGCCCACGCGAGCATCCCGATAGTCAACCTCCTGTCCGCGGAGCACCACCCGTGTCAGGCGCTCGCCGACCTGCTCACCCTCCGCGAGCGCTTCGGGGGCGTGGAGGGAGTGCGGCTCGCCTACGTCGGCGACGGCAACAACGTCGCGGCTTCGCTCATGCTCCTCGGGGCGCGCGCCGGCGTGGACGTCGCGGTGGCGACGCCGCCGCAGCTCGCGCCGCGCGAGTCGGTCGTCGCGGCGGCGAGAGCGTCGGCGCGGGCGGGCGGTGCGGTCGCGGTCACGAGCGATCCCGCCGAGGCCGCGACCGGCGCTCATGCCGTCTACACCGACGTGTGGGTGAGCATGGGAGACGAGGCGGAGGCGGCACGGCGTCGCGAGCTGCTCGCCCCCTACCGCCTCGACGACGATCTGATCGCCTCCGCGCGCGCCGACGCGATCGTCCTCCACTGCCTGCCGGCCCACCCCGGCGAGGAGATCACCGAGGACCTCCTCTACGGCGAGCGCTCGGCGGTGTGGGACCAGGCCGAGAACCGCCTGCACGCACAGAAGGCACTGCTCGAGCTGGCGCTCGGGAATGCCGGCGCCGACCCGAGCCCGTCGTAAGCGCCGTCAGTCAGACGCCGCCCCGCCGCAGCCCGAAACCACGCAGGAGCAGCAGCGCGCCCTCGGCGAGCGACCCGCGCGCCGGCATGAGCCCGAGCTGCACCGCGACGTCGTGGAGATCGAAGAATCCACGCGCGCGGCGAATCGAGCCGTCCGAGAGCTCGACGTAGTGGAGCCCGTGGACGACGACGAAGCGTCCCGTGGCGGGCAGCTCGCCGACGCCGCCCCGGTGCGTTCCGGCGAGCCGCCACGGCAGGCACGCGAGCCCCTCGGCCGCCATGCCGGCGAGCGGCTCGGCGCTGCGCTCGATGCGGATGTCGGGCAGTGCGCGCCGCAGGCGCTCGGCGTGGGCCTCGAGCGCGTCGAGCCCAGCGAGCGGAAGGGTGACGAGCGGGTCCTCGTACGCCACGTCGGGCGTGCAGCACGCGGAGAAGCCGGCGCCGGTCTCCCACGACGCGAGCCAGCGCGACGAGAGCTCCTCGAGCCGAGCCCGCCCGAGCTCCGTGGAGCTCACGACAGCTCGGGCACGCCCTCGAGCGGCGTCGACGCCTCGGCGTAGAGGCGGCGCGGTATGCGACCCGCGTCGTGCGCGAGGCGGCCGGCCTCCACGGCGAGCCGCATCGCCCGCGCCATGCGCGCGGGATCCTCGGCGCGCGAGATCGCGCTAGCGAGCAGGATCCCCGCGCACCCGAGCTCCATGGCGATCGCCGCGTCGGACGCAGTGCCGATGCCCGCGTCGAGGATCACCGGCACGCCCGCGCGCTCGAGGATGAGTCGCAGGTTGTACGGGTTGCCGATGCCCATGCCGCTTCCGATCGGCGAGCCGAGCGGCATGACTGCGGCGCAGCCGGCGTCCTCGAGCCGGGCGGCGAGGACGGGGTCGTCGCTCGTGTAGGGAAGGACGGTGAAGCCCTCCTCGACGAGGGTCGCGGCCGCATCGAGGAGCTCGGCCGCGTCCGGGAGGAGCGTGCGATCGTCGCCGATCACCTCGAGCTTGATCCAGTCGGTGCCGAGCGCCTCGCGCGCGAGCCGCGCCGTGGTCACGGCGTCGTGCGCGGTGAAGCAGCCGGCGGTGTTGGGGAGCACCTGGCAACCCGCCTCGCGGACGACGTCGAGCACGGAGCCCTGCGCGTCCGGATCGACGCGGCGGAGCGCCACGGTCGCGAGCTCGGCGCCGGAGGCCGCGATCGCCTCGGCCATCGCAGCGAGCGAGCGGAAGCCACCCGTGCCGATGATGAGCCGCGACTCGAAGCGTCGGCCGGCGATCTCGAGCCCGCTCATCGCGCCCCGCCCTGCACCGCCTGGAGCACCTCGACGCGCTGTCCCTCGGCGAGCGGCGTACGCTCCCACTCGCCGCGCGGGACGACCTCGCCGTCGACCGCCACGGCGAGGCCGGTGTGCGGCAGGGGCGCGCCGGTCGCTGCGACCGCCTGCTCGACGGTCGCACCGGCGGCGAGTTCGCGGCTCTCGCCGTTGAGGACGATGCGGAGCACCGCGCGCGCCTCAGGCCACCGGAGCGACGGGCGGACGGGCGCCGCGCCGCTCGAAGCGGTCCGGGGAGCAGGAAGTGACCACGGCCGGCTTCGGGTCACCGCGCAGCGTTGCGGCGACGGCCTCGGCGGTCAGCGGGGCGAGCAGGACGCCGTTGCGGCCGTGGCCGGTGGCCCACAAGAGGTTCTCGACGTCCTCGGCCGCGCCGATCACGGGCAGGTTGTCGGGAGTCGTGGGTCGGAGCCCCGCGCGGGCCGACACGAGCTCGAGCTCATCGACCTCGGGGAGCGTCTCTCGAGCGGCCTCGAGCAGCCGGAAGACGCCTTCGGCGGTCACGCGCGTGTCGAAGCCGCGCTCCTCCATCGTCGCCCCGACGACGAGTTCCCCCTCCGAGCGCGGGACGACGTAGCAGCGCGGGGTGCGCACGATCCACGACGCGATCGCAACGTCACGCGCCGGCGAACTCAGGGTGAGGACCTGGCCTTTGACGGGGCGTACCGGCGGCAGCGCCTCGGCCGGAAGGCCGCTGAGCGAGCGGCTCCACGCTCCGCAGGCGGCTACCAGGGCCTCGCACGCGATGCGCTCGCCGCCGGCGAGCCGCACGCCGGCCACACGCGAGCCGCTCTGCGCGAGCTTGACGCCCTCCACGGCGATGCCCTCGAGGAGCTCCCCGCCCGCCGCGAGGAATGCCGCACGCAAGGCCGCCACGGTCGCGCCCGGGTTGACGTGCGCCTCGCCCGGCGCCTCGATGCCGCCGACGACCCGGGGCGAGAGACCCGGCTCGAGTCGCCGGCAGTCGCGGCCCGAGAGCCAGCGGGCGTCGAGTCCGAGCGAGCGCTGTAGCGACGCGAGCCGGCGGAGCTCCTCCGCATCGTCGCGGTCGGCGGCGACGATCAGCGCGCCGCTCTCGCGGAAGCCGGTGTCGTGCCCGGAGCGCTCCGCGAGCTCGGCCGCGAAGGCCGGCCAGCGCTCGCGGCCGGCGAGGTTCAGGGCGAGCAGCGTCTCCGCGCCGAAGTCGGCCTCGGTCACCGGGGCGAGCATCCCCGCGGCGACCCCCGAGGCCCCGGCGCCGGCGCGGTCGCGCTCGACCACGAGCGTCGTCAGGCCGCCGCGGCGCGCGCGCCAGGCCGCCGCCAGGCCGACCACCCCGGCCCCGACGACCACCACGTCAAAGCTCTGCTGTATGGGTCTCCGACTCATCTTCCGCCCGGGCGACGGAGGCGTCGGCGACGATCTTCCCGCGCCGGTATTACCCGGATCGGGTGCGACGGTCGGCGGCGCCCAGCCGCCCTCTCAGCCCGGTCTCGCCCGAGCTCCCGTGTGCCTGGAGTCTAGCCGCGCGCGGGCGCGCGCCGAGGGAGGACCGCCTCGGCCCGCCCGTACCGGCCTACGGGCGACGCCGGGTCGGCTCGTCGTAGACCTCTCGCTCGCGCTCGACCTCCGGCTCGCGGCGCCGGTTGCTGAGCAGCAGCGTGTAGGCAAGCGCGATGATCAGGCCGAGGATGCCGACCAGCAGGAGGATCGTCCCCGTCGCCTGGATGTCGAGGAACCAGATGTTGCCCTCGGTGATCGCGTACTTGAGGATCGCCCCGAGGGTGATGAGGACGAGCGAGGTTCCGATGCCGATGGGTGCGACTGGCGTCAACGCGTCTCCTGTGGCGTGCCGGGCGGGTGAATCTAAGCAGGCCGGCGCGTCGTCGCGTCGGCCCGCATGCTCTCTGTCACGATGAGCCCGATGGCGTCCGGTGCGCAGCGGACCGGTGACGAGCGTCGCGCCTGGGTGCGCGCCGCACGCCTCTACCTCGTGATCGAGCCGCATACGGGCCGGTCTGGGACGGGCGAGTCGTCGACCGACGATCTGGTGGCCGAGGCGCTCGCGGGCGGGGTCGACCTCGTCCAGGTTCGCGACAAGCATGCGCGCGAAGCGGAGGTCGTCGCCGCGGCTCGGCGCCTCGCGCGGCTTTGCCGGGACCACGGCGCGCTCCTGGTCGTCAACGATCGCCCCGACCTCGCCCTCGCCGCCGGGGCCGACGGCGTCCACGTGGGCCAGGACGACGCGCCGGTGGCCGAAGCCCGCCGCGCGGTCGGGCCCGACCTCGTGATCGGCCTCTCGACGCACTCGCCCGAGGAGATCGATGCCGCGGCCGCCTCGCCGGCCGACTACATCGCGGTCGGCCCGGTCTACCGCACGGCGACGAAGCCGGCGCTCGAGCCGGTCGGGCTCGAGCTCGTCCGCTACGCCGCCGCGCACGCGCGGCATCCGTTCTTCGCCATCGGGGGGATCGACGCGAGCCGGGTGCGCGACGTCGCCGACGCCGGGGCAGAGCGGATCGCGGTCGTGCGGGCGATCCAGGACGCCGAAGACCCGCGGGCGGCGGCGCGCGCGCTGCGGGCCGGGCTGCAACGGTCGTGCCCCCGGGAGGCGGTCGGTGGGCCGGCGCTCTAGGCGGCGTGCGGCCGAGAGCGCCGGCGGCAGCGACGCGCGGACAGAAGCCACGAGCCCGCGCGTCTCGCGCTCCGAGGCACGCGACGCGGCCGCGCGCGAGCGGCTCGAGCCGCTCGCGGAGGGCGAGCGGCCGCGCGCCGTCACCGTGGGGGCGATCGTCGCCGTCGTGTTCGGCGCGGTCAACGCCGGGCTGTGGCTCGCCGGGCTCGACATCCGCGGCCAGCGCCCGTCGGTGCTCGCGCTCGTCTTCTCCGTGCTCCTGCTCGTGACGGCGTGGGGGATGTGGCGCGCGCGCTATTGGGCGGTGCTCGGCTTCCAGGTCCTGCTCGCCCTGACCCTGATCAGCGTCGGCCTTCCCGTCGTGTTGAGCGCCAACGCGCTCCAGGCGGCGGTCTTCGCGGTCGTCGTGATCATCCCCGGCGGCGCGCTGTTCTGGTTCCTCGTCAAGGCGATGGCGCGCATCCAGATGCCGCAGCGGCGATGAGCGACCGCGTCGACGGCGCGCACCCGCCCACGCGCCCCGCCGGAGAGCCGTTCTCGATCGTCGAGCGCGTCCGCTTCGGCGACCTCGACGCGATGGGTCACCTCAACAACGTCGACTTCCTGCGCTTCTTCGAGACCGCGCGCATCGACTTCCTCGGCACGCTCGCGCCCGAGCACTCCCCTACCTCACGCAGCGAGTTCGGCTGGATCTTCGCCGAATGCCACATCGCCTACCGCGCGCCGGCCTTCTTCGACGACGAGCTGCGGATCTCCATCGAGCCCGGCGAGCTACGCCGCTCGAGCCTGCGGCTCGACTTCCGGATGGTCGCCGAGTCCGATGGGCGGCTCGTCGCCGAGGGGTACGGCGTGCTCGTGGGCTACGACTACGCGGCGGGGCGCGCGCAGCCGGTGCCGGACGCGCTTCGTGCCCGTCTCGAGCGGGCCGGCGCGACGGCCGCCCCTCGCTAGTCTCCGGCTCCGCATGGCCGACTCCGCGTACGACTGCGTCGCCATCGGCTCCGGCCCGGGGGGCTACGTGGCCGCCATCCGGGCGGCCCAGCTCGACATGAAGACCGCCATTGTCGAGAGTGACAGGCTCGGCGGGCGCTGCCTCAACTACGCGTGCATTCCCGCGAAGGCGGTGCTGCGTGCGGCCGACGTCTTCTCGGAGGTCAAGGACGCGGGCAGCTTCGGCGTCCAGCTCAACGGCGAGCCGACCGTCGACTTCGAGGGCACGGCCCAGCACCGCGACAAGGTCGTGAAGACCCT
>DATHAN010000303.1:0-3361 GCA_035296645.1 Thermoleophilaceae bacterium | reverse complement strand
CGCCGGCAACTTCCACTGGCGCGAGTCGAGCTTCGGCGACCTCATCCCGCTGCTGGGCGACGGCCTCCTGACGATCGACGGCGACCTCCACCGGCGCGCACGGCGGATCATGCTGCCCGCCTTCCACCGCGAGGCGATCGCTGCGGCGACCGAGACTATGGTCGAGGAGGCCGAGCGCGCGCTCGCGGGCTGGCGCGTGGGGGAGACCGTCGACATCTACCACTGGGCGCGCGAGCTGGCAATGCGCATCGCCATGCGCGCGCTTCTCGGCCTCGACCCCGCCGACCGCGGCAAGGGCGCCCGCGCGGCCGAGCACTTCGAGCGGGCGCTCTCATATTACGGGACCGACTACCCGCTGCGGCTGCTGCGCGGGCCGCGCTCGCCGTGGCGGCGCATGCACGCCTCGCGCAAGGTGCTCGACGAGATGCTGTACGCCGAGATCGCGCGGCGACGCGAGCGGTCGGGAGCCGGCCGCGGCGACGTCCTCAGCATGCTGATCGAGGCGCGCGACGAGGACGGCTCGGCGCTGTCGGACCGCGAGGTTCGCGACCAGGCGATGACGCTCACGTTCGCCGGCCACGACACCTCGACGTCGACGCTGTCGTTCCTGCTGTACGAGCTGGCGCGCCATCCGCACGTGCTCGCACGCCTGCTCGAGGAGCAGGACCGCGTGCTCGGCGGCCGCGCCCCGACCGCAGCCGAGCTCGCGGCCGGCGCACTCCCGGAGCTCGACATGGCGCTAGACGAGACGCTGCGCCTCTACCCAGCGGCGTGGATCGGCCCTCGGCGTGCCGTCGAGGAGTTCGAGTTCGCCGGCCAGCACGTCCCGGCCGGCGCGTACGTCGACTACTGCTCGTGGGCGAGCCACCGCCTGCCCGATGTCTTCCCCGAGCCCGAGGCGTTCATCCCGGAGCGCTTCGCGCCCGAGCGCAAGGCGCGGCTGCCGAAGGGCGCGTACGTCCCCTTCGGGGGCGGCTCGCGCACGTGCATCGGCATGCGCTTCGGGCAGATGGAGGTCAAGGTCGTGGCCACGCTCGCGCTCCAGCGCTTGCGGCCCGAGCTCCTGCCGGGGCGGCGGATGACCGTGCGCCAGATGCCGACGCTCAGCCCGCGCGGCGGCCTTCCGATGACCGTACGCGAGCGCGGCATCCCCGAGCCGGTCGCGACGACAGGCGGTTAGAGCGGATCGCGGCGCTTCCGCGGCGCCTCGCCGGCGCTGGCGGCGGCTAGACTCGATCACGTGAAGACCGCGATCCATCCCGAGTACATCGAGGCGCACTTGCGGTGCACGTGCGGCAACGAATTCACCACCCGCTCGACGAAGCCCGAGCTGCACGTCGAGATCTGCTCGAACTGCCATCCGTTCTATACGGGTCGCCAGAAGCTGGTCGACACGGGCGGGCGGGTCGAGCGCTTCCGCCGCCGCGCGGCGCGCCGCGCTCGCTGAGGCGGCGGTTCTGCGGCGCGGGCTCCGGCCCGCGACCTAGACTCGGACGGGATGGAGGCGCCCGTCGACGAGCCCGAGTTCCTCCGCTGGCGCGACGAGGCGGACCGCGCCTTCGGCGCCGCGCGTCGAGGTGATCGGCTTCACTCCGGAGGAGCTCGAGGACGCGCGCCGGCGGCGCAATCGGCTCGCCGTGGAGCTCGATACCGTCGGCGTGCCGTTGCACTGACGGGGATCGTTTCCGCGCCCCGCCCGTCGGGTAGTTGGGCCGCCGGCAACCCAAGCGACAGGGGAGAAGGCATGGCCGACGAGCTCGAAGGACGGAAGATCGCGATCCTCGCCGCGGACGGCGTCGAGCAGGTGGAGCTCGAGGAGCCGCGGAGGGCCGTCGAGGAGGCGGGCGCCGAGACCGAGCTGCTCTCGATCCACTCGGGCGAGATCCAGGCGATGAACTCCGACATCAACAAGGGCGACACCTTTCCCGTCGACCGCGAGGTCGGCGACGCCTCGGTAGACGACTACGACGGCCTGATCGTTCCCGGCGGGACGATCAATCCCGACAACCTGCGGGTCGACGAGAACGCCGTGCGCTTCGTCCAGGACTTCTTCAAGACCGGGAAGCCGGTCGGCGCCATCTGCCACGGGCCGTGGATCCTCGTCGACGCCGACGTCGCCCGCGGGCGCAGGGTGACCTCGTACCCGAGCATCCGCACCGACCTCCGCAACGCCGGCGCCGAGGTGGTCGACGAGGAGGTAGTCGTCGACGCGGGGCTCGTGACGAGCCGCAGGCCCGACGATCTCGAGGCGTTCAACGCCAAGCTCGTCGAGGAGCTCGGCGAGGGAGAGCACGACGTGCATCCCGAGGGCGCCACGGCGGACACCGCCTAACCGAACCGAGGAGGTCAGACCCCGATGAAGGCCGTCGCCTGGCACGGCAACCACGACGTGCGCGTCGACACCGTGCCCGACCCGCAGATCCGGGAGCCCACCGACGCCATCGTCCGCATCACCTCGACGGCGATCTGCGGCTCCGACCTCCACCTGTACGAGGTCCTCGGGCCGTTCATCGACGAGGGCGACATCCTGGGTCACGAGCCGATGGGCATCGTCGAGGAGGTGGGCTCGGAGGTCACGCACGTCAAGCCGGGCGATCGCGTGGTGATCCCGTTCAACGTGGTCTGCGGGCACTGCTGGATGTGCGAGCGCCAGCTCTACGCGCACTGCGAGACCACGCAGAACTACGACTACGGGACCGGCGCGTCGTTCCTCGGCTACACGAAGCTGTACGGGCAGGTGCCGGGCGGCCAGGCCGAGCTCCTGCGTGTGCCCCAGGCGCACTTCGGGCCGATCAAGGTCCCCGAGGGGCCGCCCGACGAGCGGTTCCTCTACCTCTCGGACGTGCTCCCGACCTCCTGGCAGGCGGTCGAGTACGCCGACATCCCCGACGGTGGGAGCGTGGCCGTGTTCGGGCTCGGGCCGATCGGGCAGATGACCTCCCGCATCGCGAAGCACCGTGGCGCACGCGTCGTCGGCATCGACCTGGTGCCGGAGCGGATCGAGATGGCTCGCCGGCACGCGGTCGAGGTCCTCAACCTCGAGGACCACGACGACATCGCCGCGACGATCCGCGAGATGACCGGCGGGCGCGGCCCCGACTCCGTCGTCGACGCGGTCGGCATGGAGGCCCACGGCGAGGGAATCCCGGTCGGGAAGATGGCCCACAAGCTCGTGGGAATGCTCCCCGACGCGATCGCCGCCAAGGTGATCCAGAATGCGGGGATCGACCGGCTCGCCGCGCTGTACGCGTGCTTCGAGACCGTCCGCCGCGCCGGCACGATCTCCCTGAGCGGCGTCTACGGCGGGACTGCCGACCCGATCAACATGCTCCAGCTCTTCGACAAGGGCGTCCAGATCAAG
>DATHAN010000302.1:0-13178 GCA_035296645.1 Thermoleophilaceae bacterium | reverse complement strand
CGAGTGCAAGGACCTAGCCGAGACGGTCGAACCGACGATGGAGCAGGAGGAAGAGGGCGGGGATACCGGCCAAGAGCCGGACACCGGCCAAGGCGAAGGCGAGACCCCAGGATCCGGCGGGACCGACGGTGGTACCACGGGCGGGGAAACGCCATCGCCGGACGGCGGCACGACGGGCGAGACCCCGCCGGCCGGGGGCGGCACCGCGACACCATAGGCCCCGGGTTCGACGCGGCCCGCGGCGACGACTGCCAAACGTCGCCGCGGGCGCGGGAGACCGCCACCGCGTGAGGCGCCCCTGAGCGGACGTCAGGACATCCCCGCCCCCGCTCCTTCGGTGACCGCGAGTCTGGCCGCGCCGATAAGCCCGGCCTGCGCTCCGCTGCGGGCCACCGAGATCTTCACCCGCGCGCCGATGTCGGGCAGGACGCGGGCGCGCGCCTCCTCCATCGCTCGTGGCAGGTAGAGGTCCGCGACGGTCGAGAGGCCTCCTCCGACCACCAGTCGCTCGGGCTCGAAGATGTTCATCAGGCTCGCCATACCGACGCCGAGCGCCGCACCGAAGCGCTCGAACAGACCGAGTGCGTCCGAGTCTTGCTCGCGGGCCGCAGTCACCACGTCGGCGCCTACCGGAGGGCCTCCGCGCTCCCGCGCGAGCTCCGCAAGCCTCGAGTCTGGCCGCTCGGCGGCAAGGGAGCGGGCGTCGCGGGCCAGTGCCTGGCCGCTGCACAGTGCCTCCAGGCAGCCTCGGTTGGGACACGCGCCAGGACACTCGGGGCCCTCGCTGTCGATCACCAGATGGCCGAGCTCTGCCCCCAGCCCGATCGCTCCCCGGAAGACGCGCCCGTCGTTGACGACGCCTCCGCCGACCCCGGTACCGAGCGTCAGCATTACGAGGTGGTCGACCGGACCCCCCTCAGCCAGCTCGGCCTCGGCGAGGGCGGCACAGTTGGCGTCGTTGTCGAGGAAGACGGGCAGACCGAGACGCTCGGACAGGTCGTCGCGCAGGTAGACGCCGGTGACCGGGATGTTGACGCTCGACAGGACCCGCCCCGCGCGGTAGTCGATCTGCGAGGGCACGCCGAGGCCCACCCCCGTTGGGGGCTCTTCGCTTCTCATGACCTCGCGCACCGCGGTCTCGATGCCCTCGAGAACCGCGTCCCCGCTCGACACGTCGGTGGGGTACTCGACCGTCTCGAGTACCGCCGTGCCGCGGACGGCTCCGGCGACGACCTTCGTCCCGCCCACGTCGGTTCCGACGACGAGGGGCTCGGAGGCTGCGGGTTCGCTCAACGACACATTTCTCGCGGGGTTGGGCAAGGGCGCGAGCCCCGGCCTTGGAAGCCATGGGCGAGTTCTACCGCGCCTGCATCCTCGATCAATAACAGAGCCCGAGGAACCGCGGCGGTCTCGAGGCGCCACGACCTCGGGTGGCGTCCCGCGACCCACCCCGGGCGGCGGCGAGTTTTTGGGGTGACCCGAGCGGCGCCGCTATTGCTCGATTCGCGACACCGTCCCGTCGCCGTAGTTCGCGACCCACACCGAGCCCGCGCCGGCGGCGATGCCGAGCGGCTCCCTTCCCACCTCGATCGGGTCGCCGACCACGTCCCCCGACCGAGCGTCGATTCGCGACACCGTCCCGTCGACCGAGTTAGCCACCCACACCGAGCCGTCGGCGACCGCGACGCCCACCGGCCCTGTCCCCACCTTGATTGGGTCACCCACCGCGTCTGCCGACCGAGCGTCGATTCGCGAGACCGTCCCGTCGCGATAGTTCGCGACCCAAACCGAGCCCTCTCCGACGGCGATACCGAGCGGCCGCGTCCCGACTTCGACCGAGGCGACATCCCCCGAGCGGGGATCGATTCGCGACACCGTCCCGTCGCCGGCGTTCGCCACCCACACCGAGCCCGCACCGATCGCGGCCGCGCTGGGCTCTGGCCCGACCTTGACGCGGGGGCCCACCCTCCCCGAGCTCGCGTCGATGCGGGAAGCCCTCCCGGCCGCCCTGAGCGTCACCCACGCCGCCTCCCGATCGATGGCGACGCCGAGCGGCTCTCTTCCCACCTCGATCGGGTCGGCCTCGACCCGCCCCGAGGCGTGATCGATCGCCGAGACGGTCCCGTCGCCCTTGTTCGCCACCAGCGCGGAGCCCTCGCCGACCGCGACGCCGACCGGCTCTCTTCCCACCTCGATAGGGGCGCCGGCCGCCTCCCCGGACCGAGCGTCGATTCGCGACACCGTGCCGGCGCCGGAGTTCGCGACCCACACCGAGCCCGCGCCGACCGCGACGCCGACCGGCTTCGAACCGACTGGGATCGCCCCGCCCGAGCTGACGACGAGCGCGATTATCCCGACAGCGACCGCCGCCACCGCCGCGCCGGCCGCCAGCAGCTTCCTTCCCTCGAGGATCGCGGCCACTCCACGACGCTCTGCCGGGGCCGGCTTGACCTCGGCCGAGGCGCCGTCTCCCGACGAGCTCACGTCGGCGGTGCTCGGCTCCTCCAGGGACGTCGAGGCAGCCTCTTGGGGGGCAGCCTCGGTCGCATGCGGTCGGGGGGCAGCCTCGGTCGCGTCCGGTCGGGGGGCAGCCTCGGTCGCCTCCGGTCGGGGGGCAGCCTCGGTCACGCCCGCTTGGGGGGCTGCCTCGGTCGCACCGCCGCTCGGCTGGGTGCCGGTGTCCGGGGCGGAAGCCACTGTCTCCTGCGGCGTCGCCTCTGGGGGGCCCGGAGGGACCGCCGTGTGGGCCGGAGCGCGCGTCGGGGGGGCGGGCCGACCGAGTTCGGTGTCGGGTGCATCGCGCGGTGCGGGTGCGGGCCCGGCGCCCCTCGACCGCGGCCGCCCGGCAGGGACCGTCTCGTCCCGCGCCGCCGCCCGCGCGGCCTTCCCGAGATCGCCGGCGGACGAGTAGCGCTCCTCCCGGTCCTTCGCGAGCGCTCGCGCGACGACCTCGTCGAGCTCCGGTGGCACCGACGGAGCGACCTCGCTCACCGACGGCGCGGGCGCGCGCATGTGGGCGAACATCTTCGCCGGCTCACCGTCAAGTGGGTAGGGGATGCGTCCGGTCAGCGCCTCGAACAGGACGCACCCGAGCGAGTACACGTCGGCGCGAGCGTCGAGGGACCTGGCCTCGAATTGCTCGGGGGCCATGTAGTCGATCGTGCCGACGAAGTGGCCCATCGCCGTAACGCCGCTCCGAGAGGCCGCCTGCTTGGCAAGGCCGAAGTCGGTCAGGTACGCGTGCTCGCCCCGCCGGCGCTCCTCGATCAGGACGTTCGCGGGCTTCACATCGCGATGGATCAGCCCGTCGTCATGCGCCGAGTCGAGCGCGTCGGCCACCTGGTCGACGATGCGCGCCGCAACCGGGGGCTCGAGCTTGCCCGCGGCCGAGATCTTTCCCCGCAGGTCGGTGCCTCGCACGAAGCGGGTCACGATGTAGAGGAAGCCGTCCTCCTCGCCCACCCCGTAGAGCGGGATCACGTGCGGGTGCTCGATTTGCGCCGCCATCTGCGACTCTCGCTCGAAGCGCTGGCGGAACTGCGGGTCCCGGGCGAGATCCGGGGCGATGACCTTGAGCGCTACGACGCGCGAGGGGCGGCGTTGGCGTGCCCGGTAGACGACCCCCATGCCTCCCCGCCCGGCCACATCCTCGATCCGATAGCCGGCGAACTCGGCTCCCGGCGACAGCTCTGCCATACGAGAGTTGTAGCGGCTCAGCCGAACCCGAAGACCGCGGCTTGCTCCGCCGCGACGAACCCGAGCGAAAGCTTGCGGCCGCGGGCCCCGGGGCTCGGATACCCTGCCGCTCATCGCAATCTTGGGGCGGGCGTGTCGCTGATCTACGTCACGGGCCACCGGAGTCCCGATACCGACTCGATCGCTTCCGCGATCGGCTACGCCGAGCTCAAGAGCCGGCTGGACCCGGAGAACGAGTACGTGCCGGTGCGGCTGGGCGAGTTGAACGCCCAGACGGAGTGGGCCCTGGAACGCAGCGGGGCGGAGACTCCCGACTTCCTGCCCCACGTGATGCTGCGGGCCTGTGACGTGATGGACGAGAGGTTCCCGGTCGCCGACCGGCGCAAGCCCGTCAGGGAGGTGGGACTCGCGATGGCGCGGGACAACCTCGACCTGATGCCGATCGTCGACGAGGACGGCGTGATGGTCGGGGTCGTGACGATGCGCGCGCTGGCGCGCAGGTACATCCGCGAGTCGCGGGAGCCGTCGAGCCTCGGCGACACGGGCACCACCGTCGAGGCGATCGTCGAGGTTCTCGAGGGCGAGCTGGTGGCGGGAGAGGCGCAGGCCATAAGCGGTCGCGTGTGGGTCAGCAGCTCGGCCACCGGTCCGGGGCCGACGCCGATCGCGGCGGGGGACGTGGTCGTCGTCGGCAATCGCGTCGACGCGCAGGAGCACGTGATCGAGGCCGGCGCCGCGGTGCTGGTCAGCCCGAACGGCCTCACGCCGCCGGCCGAGCTGCTCGAGCTGGCACGGGAGCACGGGACGACGGTCGTCGTCTCGCCTCTGGATGCGTACGTATCAGCTCGCATGATCACGCTCGCGGCGCCCTGTGAGGCGCTCATGGAGAGCGACCCCTTGACCGTAAGCCCGGATGACGTCCTGGCGGAGATCTCCGACCAGATCAAGAACGTGCACTACGGGGCGGCGGTGGCGGTGGACGGGGAGAGACGTCCCGTCGGGCTCATCACGCGCTCCGACCTCGTGAGCCCCACGCCGCGTCGCGTCATGCTCGTGGACCACGCCGAGCTGGCGCAGAGCGTGCCCGGCGCCGACCAGGCGCAGATCGTCGAGATCCTCGACCACCACCACATCGGCTCGATCGAGACGCACGTCCCGGTGACCGCGACGTTCGATCCCGTCGGCTCGACCGGGACGCTCGTCATCGAGCGCTTTCGCCTTAACGGGCTCGAGCCGAGGCGCCCGACGGCCATGCTCCTGCTCGCGGCCATCCTCTCGGACACGGTCATCCTGAACTCGCCCACCACCACCGAGCGCGACTCTGCGGCGGTCGAGCACCTCGAGCGGGTGCTCTCCCTCGAGGCGCCCGACTTCGGCCGCAGGATGTTCGAGGAGACGAGCGAGGTATCGCAGCTCGACGCCGAACAGATCGTCGCGCGCGACGCGAAGGAGTACAAGGTCGCCGGCGGGCGGACGATCTGCATCGCCCAGATCGAGACCGTCGGCAAGGCCCTGCTCGAGCGCCGGCACGAGCTAGTCGAGGCGATGGAGGATGCGCGCGACTCCGGTGGCCACCTGCTGTTCGCGCTGATGGTCACCGACATCGTCACCGAGGGGAGCGACCTGCTCGTGGCGGGCGATCGGGGCCTGGTCGAGCGCGCTTTCGGCCAGTCCACCGACAACGGCTCCCTCGAGCTTCCCGGTGTCATGAGTCGCAAGAAGCAGGTCGCTCCAAAGCTCCTGGCGGCACTCTAAGCCCGGGCCGCCGATTGGCGCCCGGCGAGTATCAGAGCCTCGAGATGGCGCCGAGCGCCACGACCATCAACACGGCGAGGATGATCAGGCCGGCGATGGCGATTCCCCAGCGAAGGGCGGGGCTGCCGCCGCGTTGGCCGCCGGCCCCCGGCCCTTCGCCTTCGGCGTCCGAAGGGGCCCCGACTCCTGTGGCCGGCGGTGGGCCGCGCCCGGCCGTGCTCGGCGTCGCATCGCCGGCGGCGACGATGGACTCGGGGCCCGCGTGGCGGAGCTCCCCCGCGGCGACGAGCGCGGCTTCACCCAGTTCACCCGCCGAGGGATAGCGCTCGTCCGGGTTCTTCGACATCGCTCGGCTCACCACGTCATCGAAAGCACGAGGCAGGCCCGGCACCAAGGCGACCGCCGAAGGGGGTGGGGCTTCGACGTGGGCCATGATCGCCCCGCCGGCCTTCTCCCCGGCGAACGGCGCCTCCCCCGTCAGTGCTTCGAACAGCAGGCAGCCGAGCGCGTAGACGTCGGTGCGCGCGTCGACGCGATCCTCGGTTATCTGCTCGGGCGCCACGTACTCGGCGCGCGCGATAACGGATCCCTGCCGGGTCAAGCCGCCGGCCGCCGTGGCCTGCTTCGCGAGCCCGAAGTCGCTGAGGTAGACATGGTCGCCGCGGGCGAGCAGAACGTTCGCCGGCTTCACGTCGCGGTGCACCAGGCCGCGCTTATGGGCCGCGTCGAGGGCGGCGCCGACAGCGCGGACTATGCGAGCGACTCGCTGCGGGTCGACGGGACCCTCCTCCGAGATGAGCGCGCGCAGGTCGGTCCCCACGACGAGGCGCATGGTGATGAAGAGCACGCCGTCCTCCTCACCCGCTTCGAAGATGGGGATGACGTTGGGGTGGTCGACCGACGCCGCGACCTGCGACTCGCGCCGGAAGCGCTCGCGCAACCGCGCGTCCTCCGATTGGTCCGGGCGGATGAGCTTGAGGGCGACCTCGCGCTGAAGCGCCAGCTCCTCGGCCCGGTAGACGACCCCCATGTCGCCCTGGCCGATGACCTCCTCGACACGGCACCCGGCGAACACGGTGCCCAGGGGAAGGTCGGCGCCCGCCCTCGCGCCCGCGGGGGCTGCCGGCGCGGGGGCCGGCGGGCGGTCACGGGCGGCCGGCGCGGGAGCCGGCGAGCGGTCACGGGCCGGCGGTGCCGGGGCCGGGCGTACGGGAGCTCGAGGCGGGGGCGCGGACGGCTGAGGTGGCTGAGCCGGGGCGGGGCGCGGATGCTCCGGCGCCCGGGCTGGCGAGGCCGGCGCCCGCTCCGGGTCGGTCGGATGCGACTCCGGGGCCGAGGCCGGCGCCCGCTCCGGGGTGGGCTGCTTGCCTGCTCCCGCGGAGTCGACGACCTCGAGGGTGGTGGTTCCGACCCTTATCGAGTCGCCCGGTGCCAGCCGTTGGGGCCCGCTCACGCGCGCGCCGTTGACGAACGTCCCGTTCGCCGAGCCCAGGTCCTCGATGGTCAGGCCGCCGTCGGGGCCCCGCGCGAGGCGGGCGTGACGGCGGGAGAGATTGGGGTCGTCTCCCAGCCTTCCCTCTTCACTCATGGCGCGTCCGACCATGATCTCGTCACCCAGCGTGAGGCGGCGGCCCTTGACCCTCCCCTCGGTGACGAGCAGCTGGTCGCCGGACTCCGCGGCCAGGCCGACGTCGGGTACGGCCTCCAGCCGCGTCGGCTCCGGCTGGCCTCCTGAGGCCTCGGTCACCTCGAGCACCGTCTGGCCCACCCTTACGAGGTCGCCCACCGCGAGCGTTCGCGGGGCTTCGATCCGCTCTTCGTTCACGAACGTCCCGTTCGCCGATCCGAGGTCCTCGATCGCGAGCTGGCCCGTCTCGCTGCGAGATATCCGTGCATGGCGGCGCGAGAGCAGAGGGTCGTCGCCGAGGCGCCCCTCGGCGTCGGGAGCGGCCCGACCGATCTCGAGATCGGCGTCCACTTCGAGGGCCTTGCCCCGCCCCTCGCCTTCGGTGACCCGCAGCTGCTCGCCGGCCATCCCGCAACCCTACGCCACTGCCGGCGCCGCTGGCCTCTCGGGCGGGTCGAGACCCTTCTCGGTGGCCCGGTACGCGCTTACACTTACCGAGTGCGCCCGTGTCCGAAGTGCGGCGAGAGGGCGCCCGAGTGGGCGCGCTTCTGCTCGGCGTGCGGCGCGGTGCTCGCCTCGGACACGCAGGCGGGCGAGGAGCGCCGCAAGGTCGTGACGATCGTGTTCTGTGACCTCGCCGGCTCGACGAGCCTGGGAGAGAGGCTCGACCCCGAGTCCGTCCGGCGAATCATCACGCGCTACTTCGACGCGATGAGAGAGGCGCTCGAACGCCACGGTGGGACCGTCGAGAAGTTCATCGGGGACGCGGTCATGGCCGTCTTCGGTGTACCGACCGTGCGTGAGGACGATGCGTTGCGCGCCGTCCGAGCGGCGGCCGAGATGCAATCCGTGCTCGCGGAGCTCAATGAGCAACTCGACCTGCGCTTCGGCGTTCGTCTGCGCGTTCGCACCGGCGTGAACACCGGGGAGGTCATCGCCGGCGATCCTTCGCAGGGTCACGGCTTCGTGACGGGCGACGCCGTGAACGTGGCCGCCCGCCTCGAGCAGGCCGCGCCCGATGGCGAGGTCCTCCTCGGCGAGCGGACGCTCGCGCTCGTGGAGGATGCCGTGGAGGTGGAGCAGGTGCCGAAGCTGGACCTCAAGGGGAAAAGCCAGCCAGTCCCGGCCTTCCGGTTGCTCGCCGTCGACGGCGGTGCCGCCGGGCGCGGCTCGCAGCTCGCAGCGCCGCTGGTCGGGCGAGAGCGCGAGCTGGCCGTGCTCGGGGAGGCCTGGGAGCGCACGGTCGCCGGACGAAGCTGCGAACTCGTCACCATCCTCGGCTCGGCCGGGATCGGGAAGTCCCGCCTGGCCGGGGAGTTCACGAGCAAGCTTCACGGGGATGCCACGGTCGTGGCCGGCCGTTGCCTGTCCTACGGCGAGGGCCTCACGTTCTGGCCCCTGCGCGAGGTCGTCGAGACCCTGGCGGGGATCGACGACGGCGACAGCGCCGAGGACGCGCGAGCCGCGATCGCGCGCATGCTTCCCGAGGATGAGGAGGCGGCGACCGTCGTGGAGCGCGTGGCCGGGGCGCTCGGCCTGGCCGACACCCTCGCCTACCCGACGGAGACCTTCTGGGCGGTCCGAACGCTGCTCGAGGCTGCCGCCGGCCAGCGACCGCTCGTCGTCCTCTTCGAGGACGCCCATTGGGGGGAAGGTACTTTCCTCGAGCTGATCGAGCACCTCGCCGGCGCGGTCCGGGACGTGCCCCTGCTGGTAGTCGTCGTCGCCCGACCGGACCTGCTGGACGCGCGACCGGATTTAGCCGGTGGGCTGGACAACGTCACCAGGATCGTGCTCGAGCCCCTGAGCGGCGACGAGAGCCGGGAGCTTCTCGAGCAGCTGACGGGCGACCGCGAGGTACCCGCCGATCTGCCAGGCCGGGCGCTGGCCGCCGGCGAGGGCAATCCCCTGTTCGTCGAGGAGCTGGTGCGAATGCTGGTCGACCAGGGTCAGCTGCAAAGAGCCGAGCCTGGCGCCTCATCGGTGGGGGGACTGGCGCAGGCCTCCGTGCCGCCCACTATCGAGGCCCTGATGGCGGCACGGCTCGAGCGGCTCGACCCGGCGGAGCGCGCGGTCGTCGAGGCGGCTGCGGTCGTCGGAAGGTCGTTTTCGGGAGCGGCCCTCCTCGAGCTGGTCGAGGGCGACGATCGATCCGAGCTTGACCTGCGCCTGCGGGCGCTTGTGGACAAGGACCTGATCCAGGCCGAGGCCGGGCGCTTGGTCGGCGAGCAGACGTTCAGCTTCAAGCACAGCCTCCTTCGCGACGTCGCGTATCGCGGGATCCTCAAGGAAGCGCGCGCCGACCTCCACGAGCGATACGCGAGCTGGCTGGAGCTCGCCGCCGGCGAGCGCGCGAGTGAGTTCGAGGAGATCCTCGGGTACCACCTCGCGCGGTCATATAGGTACCTGGCGGAGCTCGGGCCGGTCGACGAGCACGGTCGCGAGCTCGCCGTCCGCGCCGCCGCTCGACTCGGGTCGTCTGGACAGCGCGCCCTGGCGCGGGGGGACTTCCGCCCTGCGGTCAAGCTGCTCGACCGGGCGATATCGCTTCTGGACGACGACGATCCGGTGAGGCGGGACCTCGCGCTGAAGCTGGGAATCGCCTTGGCCGAGACCGGGGACATGGGGCGGGCGGATGCGCTGCTCCACGACCGCATCGAGGCCGAGCGGCGCGGGCGGGCCTACCTTGTCTTCCACGACGGGGCCGGCAAGCGACACGCGGTCGACCTCGACGAGGAGTCCGCGACCACGATCGGGCGCCTCGAGGAGAACGATGTCGCGCTGGCCTGGGACACCAAGGTCTCGCGCCGACACGCCGAGCTGCACCGCCTGCCGGAGGGATGGGCGCTCGTCGACGAGGGGTCCTCCAATGGCTCCTGCGTCAACGGCGAGCGCATCAGCGGACGGCACCCGCTTCGCGACGGAGACGTGCTCCGCTTCGGCGACACGGTCATCCTGTTCCGCGCGCCCGTCCCGGAAGAACGGCCGGCGATCGCCCTCCAGCCCGGCCAGGCGACCACCCTCGGGGAGCTTCCTCCCGAGCTCCACGCGCCCCCCGAGGCGAGCCACGATTAGTCGATAATGGGCGGCGTGACCACGAAGCCCTCGCACCCTTTCCTCCTCTACAGGGACGGCGACGACCAGGAGCGGGTGCTCTCGCTGGAGCCCGGCATGACACACGCGTCGGTCGGCCGCCTGCGGTCGGCGGATCTCGTGCTCGACTGGGACGCGCAGGTCTCGCGCCTGCACGCCAAGCTCGAGCGAGCGGGGGAGGGCTGGACGGTCGTCGACGATGGGCTCTCGAGCAACGGCACCTTCGTCAACGGGCAACGCGTGAGCGGCCGGCGGCCGCTCAAGGATGGCGACTCCCTCTCGTTCGGGGCCACGAAGGTGATCTTCCGGAGCCCCGGGCCCGAGGAGCGGGTCGACCCGGCGGCTGCGGAGGCCCCGACCGAGGTAGACCTGTCGACGAGTCAGCGCCGCGTGCTCGCGGCGCTCTGCCGTCCGTACAAGGGCGGGAGCGTGTTCGCCAACCCGCCCACCGACGACGAGATCGCCGCGGAGCTGTTCCTGTCCCCGGGGGTCGTGAAGACCCATCTGGCGGTCCTGGTCGCGAAGTTCGGCGTCGATGACCTGCCCAAGGACCAGCGGCGAGTGCGCCTGGTCGAACGAGCGATCCAGACCGGCGCGATCACGGATCGGGACCTCTGAGCCCGATGCTCTCCGCCGGTTCCACCTTTGCGGGCTACGAGATCGAGGGCGTCGTCGGCTCGGGCGGCGTGGGAATCCTCTATCGCGCCCGCCAGCTTCGCCTCGACCGCCCGGTGGCGCTCAAGCTGGTCGAGCCCGATATCGCGAGCGACGCGGTGATCCGCGAGCGCCTACGCCGCGAGACGCGAACGGTGGCTGCGCTCGACCATCCCAACATCGCCCCGCTGTACGAGGCCGGCGAGCAGGACGGAACCATCTACATTGTCACGCGCTGGGTAGAAGGCACCGAGCTGGGCGAACTCATCCGGCGAGAGAGCCCCGTGGAGCCCGCAAGGGCGGCGCGACTCGCGGCCCAGATCGCCGACGCGCTCGAGTTCGCCCACGAGAAGGGCCTCGTCCATCGGGCTGTGAAGCCCTCGAACGTGATCGTGACCGACGAGGGCCACGTCTACCTGACTGACTTCGGCCTCGCCAAGCGCGGCGGGTCGGCGTCGGGCCTGACGGGGGCCGCCCAGCAGCTGGCGACGGTGGACTACGTGGCGCCCGAGGCGATCGAGGGCCACGAGCCCGTGGCCGCGGGCGACGTCTACGCGCTCGGCTGCGTCCTGTACGAGATGCTCGTCGGCACGGCCCCGTTCGCCGGTGAGGCCGGGGGTATGGCCAAGATGTGGGCGCAGCTCAACTCCGACGCACCCTCGGTGGCTGAGCAGCGCCCGGACGTGCCCGGGGCGCTGGAGGACCTCATTATGCAGGCCCTGGCCAAGCGTCCCGAAGATCGTCCCTCCGCTCCGCGCTTCCGCAGGAGCGCGCTCAGGGCGGTGGGCGAAGCGCGCTGAGGGGCCCCGGGCTCACTGGCAGACGTCGAGGGCGTCGGTGGTGAGCATGTAGCGGCCGAAGGCCACCCACGCCGCGCCGTAGTAGGTGGGCGACCGCTGGTCGAGGGCAGCGGCCGCGTCGAGCAGGCGGTCCCGTGCGTCGTCCTGGCCCGCGGCATCGGCCGCTCCGGCCGCCGCCACCAGCACGATGGGATGCTGGCTGCCGCCGGCCGGGCTGCCGCCGAGGTCGCGCTCCACGACCATCTTGGCCGGGTCCTCGCCTTCGAAGACGGGCCACGCCCTCGCCGCGATCTCTTGCCCCGCCTTGTCGGGGTCCTCGGCCATCCGTACGAGCGTGCGCGGGGCGTCGAAGCTGAACCTCGGCGTCCCTCCGGGGTCGTCGGGGGTGCCGATCGGCACGGGCCGGCCGCCCTCGAGCCTCGCCCAGTCCGGCGGGAGCGGCGACGAGTCCGTCATCAGGGCGCTGGTGATCTCCCGCGAGCTCGCCGAGAGGCTCCCCCATTTGTCGTCGCGCGACGCCGTCGACAGGGCCGCGAAGGTCGCGGGCGAGAAGTAGCTGGGGTTGATCGTCTGCGGCTCCTCGTTGGCCCAGGGGCCGGCGGTGAGAACGGGCTTTCCCTGCGACTCGGCGGTCTCGTGCGCCAGGATGGCCCGACCCAGCTCGAGCGCCTCTTGGCGCTGAGCCGGCCGGTTGAAGCGGCACGAAGCCACCAGCAGGGCCCGCGCGGCATCGACGTCGGCGTCCGAGGCGGGTTGGGGGTCCTCGATCCTTCCGTCCCGCCACTTGAACGAGATCAGCTTGTCCGGGCGGCGGATGTTCTCCTTCGTCCAATTCCAGATGGAGTCGAAGCGCTGCGAGTCGCCGGAGGCCGCGGCGATCAGCATGCCGTAGGCCTGTCCCTCGCCGACGGTGTCGTCGCCTTCGTCGATGCGCCGGACGCGGCCGTCGGCTTGGACATATCGGTCGAGGAAGCGCTTGGCGGCGGCGTCTGCGGTGTCGCCGCCCGAAGCCGAGGACCCGCCCTGGGAGCCCGAGCCGCCGCCGCCGCAGCCCACGACAAGGCCCAGCACGATCGCTCCCAGAGCGATCGCGAGCCCCACCACCGCCACATCGCGCACCGAGGTCGTCAGGAGGCGGCCTCGGCCGGCTGGCCCAGATCTCTCGTGGGAGCGGGCGGTTTCTCGAGCGCCGCCCAGCACCCGGTCGTCAGGACCGAGATGTGGAAGGCGGCGAAGCAGACGTTGTTGATCGTCGCGGCGTCCTGACTTCGCGCCAACCCATAGAGGCTGACCGCGACCAGTATCCCCACGGCTACGAGCGCGGGCATCACCGCGCGCGGCTGACGTACCTGAGCGCCCTCCTTGGGGGTGACCTTGAAGGAGCCCGAGCGGCGCAGCACCGTCAAGATCGAGGACAGCACGTGGATCCAGAAGTTCGCCGCGGCGAGCGCGAAGGCCGCGAAGGTGTAGGAGCCCGCGCCCGCGAGCGCCGCGGTGCTGAGCGCGATGGCGAAGTAGGGCGCGAAGTGGAGCAGGAACTCCGGCGCGTCGAT
>DATHAN010000301.1:0-9105 GCA_035296645.1 Thermoleophilaceae bacterium | reverse complement strand
CAGCGGCAGAGCGCCGTGAAGACGAGCCGGCGCGGTGGCTCAGGCGCTCGTCGCTGCGGATGAGCGCCCACGGGTCAAGCCACGGCGACGGCTCGCGCATCCGTGCGCAGTTCTTAGCGATGCGCTCAACCTCGGCTTCGTCGAGCGGCGGCACGCAAGCGGTCGGGTTCAAGGCCGTAAGTGCCGCCTTGATCGCGTCGAACGGGAGCCCGGCGCGCTTCATCGCCGCGCCCTTGCGCATGAGGAAGTTGTTGCGCTCACCCTGGGTCACGACTTCCACTTGGTGCGATCCCTGGCCGCGCTCAGTGTGCGGCTTCGCCGAGCGGCTGCGCTCGCGGATGAGGCGTTCGAGCCCAGGCGGCAGCGGCGCGTGCTCTGCCTCCCACGGCGGCACGATCCACTTGTAGACGCCATCTGAGCGCCTGCCGCCCGCGCCGACCGCGTAGCCTCCGCGCGCCCGCAGGTCGAGCCCCGGCGCGATGCGCGCGCGGTTGGGCGCCTCACCTGCCAGGTAGTAGTGGCGACCCCCGCTCGGGGTCGCGACGGTCGGCGTCTCCTCGGCAACTCCGAGTTCGTGCGCGTGACTGACCGCCTCGTCGCTGTCGCAGTCGACGACCACGAGCCCTCGGCCGGTCGCCACGCCGGGGTTGGCGCGTGGCTCTTTGCGCCAGAGCTCCAAGACACGGTTCGGGTCGCTCGTCGCCCTCTGCTGCCATCCGCGTTCGAGCGGCGGTGCTTTGTCGCCCGGCGTCACGGGCAGCACGCGATAGCCGCGCTCCGCGTAGTCCAACGCTGCGCGCCCGAGGTCGCGGCTCACGCGGCGACCCCAGCGACTGCCCTATTTGCGGTCGGTGAGGATGTGCGCGAGCCCGGAGCGCCGGAAGTCCTCGCGCACGGGCTCGACCACGGCCTCGTCCTGGCCGAGCACCATTCCGCGCGCGAGCGCCTCCTGCTCCGGCTCGAGGCCCGCCTCGATCGCCCGCTCCGCGCGCCGACGCGCCGCGTCGATCGCGCCCGCCAAGCCGCCGCGCCGTCGGCCCGTCGGCCGCATCCGGTCGAGCCGAAGCTCGACCGCGATCCCGTGCCGGCGCAGGTAGGCCGGCCAGTCGAAGTCGCCGGGCTTCGAGCGCGGTATGCGCAGGCTCCCTTCCGCGACGACCTCGGTTCCCGGCCCCGCCTCCGGTGGCCACCTGAGCTCGCGGTCGGCGTAGGCCACGAGCCGCTCGCCCGTGGCTGCGCCCGCCGCCACCTCGAGCGTCGCGCGCGAGCCGAAGCGAGTCGGGCGCGGTCGCTCGACCAAGATCGCCCGTGCCTCGAGCGCCCCGGGCGCGCGCGTCGCGAGCATCGAGCGGTCGACGTGCTCGATCCGCGCGGCACCGACCCCGGCTCCGGCGACGACCGCGGCGGCGACCACGGCTCCGACCGCCGGGGCGCGCAACGCGCCGAGGACGAGGAGGCCGGCGCCCGCCGCGAGCACGACGGCGGCGCGGGGGGCGCCGGCGAGCGCGAGGCCGACGCACCCAGCCGCGAGGCCGGCGTGGTAGGGCCGGGTCCGGACGAGCGCGGCCGCCGCGCCGAGCGAGGGCGCATCGAGCCGGCGAAGTCGAGTCACTGGCGAGCGCCGCGGCCGACCTGCCCGGCTCAGGGGCGCACGGCTCCGCGGATGGCCGCGAAGCGCTTCTCGCCGATCCCCTCGACCTCGCGCAGCTCATCGACCGACTTGAACCCGCGGTGCTGGTCGCGGTAGGCGATGATCGCCGCCGCGAGCTTCGGCCCGATCCCCTCGAGCGTGTCGAGCTGCTGGGGCGTCGCGGTGGCGAGTGAGATCTGCTTGCCACCGCCGCCGCCCGGGGCGCCGGCGACGCCCGGGCCCGCGGTCGCCCCCGCACCGGGAGCAGCGCCGCCCGCGGCGGCCGCGGCGCCCGCCTCGCCCCGGCGCGGGACTATCACCTGCTGGGCGTCGCGCACGGGTGAGGCGAGATTGACCGCCGTCAGGTCGGCGCGGCGCGTCAGGCCGCCGGCCCGGCGCACGGCCGCGGCGACCCGCGACCCGGCGGTCACGCGATACACCCCGGGCCGCCGAACGGCTCCGGCGACGTGCACGTACAACGTTCCGTCGCCACCCTCGTGAGCAGCGGGCTTGCCGGAGGGTCCGCCCGCCGCGGCGGTGCCCCCCGCCCCGTCGAGCGAGACGCGATCGCCGCCCGGCGGCCCGCCGCCACCTCCCTTCAGCAGGAACGCGCCGCCGATCACGAGCAGGAGCGCCGCCGCCGCGTATGCCGCCATCTGCGCCTTCGCCGAGCCGTTCATGGGACGGCACCGACCGTAGGGCGCCGCGGCCGACCCGTGAAACACGAGCGTTACAAGTCTGGAACGTCCGTGTTGAGGAACTGCAACATCGCGTTTCCGACTCCTCGGCGGCAGGCGGAGCGGGCGGGGGCACGGGCGCGGCGGGCTCGGCGCCGCCCTGGTTCGCCGGCCTCCGCTTGGCGCCCGGACCGCGTCAGCCGCTCTGAGCGCCGCCCTCCGTAGCGCGTCCGGGCGCGCGGCGCACGAGCGTGAGGCATCGCGGACGGTGAGCATCACGCACACCACGCGCGGAGCGGCGACGAGCGCGTCGTTCAGCTCGCGGAGGGCGCGCGTGCTCTCTTCCCCGGAGTCGTCGTCGAGGACGCGGCCGCTCCACAGCGTGTTGTCGATGGCGATCACGCCGTGCTCCGAGAGCTTCGGCAGCGTCGCCTCGAAGTAGTCGCGGTAGCGCGGCTTGTCGGCGTCGATGAACACGAGGTCGCACGGACCTGGCAGGTCGGCGATCGTCTCGAGGGCCGGCCCGACGCGCACCTCGACACTGTCCGCGTACGGGGACGCGGCGACGTGACGGCGCGCGACCGCGGCAACCTCGGGGTCGACCTCGCACGTCGTGATGCGCCCGCCGGGTGGCAGGCCCGCCGCCATCGAGAGCGCCGAGTGCCCGCTGAACGTCCCGATCTCGAGCACGTTGCGCGCCCCGGCGGCGAACACGAGCAGCTCGAGGAAGCGCCCCTCGAGTCGGCCGGTCATCATCTGCGGGGCGGCAAGCGTCGCGCGCGTTTCGTCCGCGAGCGCTTCGAGGTGGGGCGGTGGCGCGGTGGTGTGCTCAGCCGCGTAGCGCTCGACGTCCGGCCGGACGATGCCGTTCACGTCGCGCCCCGGGAGCCGGTCAGCGGACCTCGAACCCCGACTCGCTCCGCGGCTCCTCCTCGCTCTCCTCTACGTCGTCGACATCGGCGCTGCGCGGCCCCGAGCGGCACCAGTCGACGAGCCGCTCGACGGAGCCGGAATCGCCCTCGAACACCGCATCGACGCCCCCGTCGTCGCGGTTCGCCACCCACCCGGCCAGGCCTTCGCCCTCGGCCTCGCGGCGCGCCTCCTCGCGGAAGTTCACGCCCTGGACGTGGCCGTGGACGACCACCCGGCGACGGACCACGTCACCGGCCATGGCGGTGACCTCCGCGGCGGGTATGCGGCGCTCGGCGGACGGAGAGCACGGGAACGCTCATACGAGCGTCGTTACCCCGCCTCCCCGGGCCGCGAACCTCGCCCCGGCGCCCCGCCACCCCGCGCGGCCGCGAGGGCGAGCTCGACCGCCTCCTCGGCCGAGCCGGCGCGGGCGATCGCATCGACGGCGCGGCCACCGCGCGCCAGCTCCCACGTGTCGAGCCCGATCACCGGAATGCCGGCCCTCCGGGCGAGCGCGATCTCGGCGAGCGTCCCGTACCCCCCGCCGACCGCGATCATCGCGTCACCCGCCCGCGCGACGACCGCGTTACGCGCCTCGCCGAGACCCGTCGGTATCGCGATGCCCACGAAGCGGTTGGCGGCCGTGCGGTCGGCCCCCGGGAGGATCCCGACGGTCGTCCCGCCCGCTCCCTTGGCGCCCCGGCACACCGCCTCCATCACGCCACCGAGGCCGCCGCACACGACGGTCGCGCCCGCCTCGGCGAGCCGCCGCCCGACCTCCTCGGCGAGCCCGATGAGCTCGGCGCTCTGGTCGCTCGCCCCGACCACGGCGATCTGGGCAGGCCGTAGCGGCCCCTCGAGGTCACGGCGAGCAGCGCGACGAGGAGCCACTGGGACACGACGGCCGCCGACCGGCGACGGCCTCAGCGGACCACGAAGTTGACGAGCCTGCCGGGGACGACCACGGTCTTGACGATCTGCGCGCCGTCGAGCTGAGCGACGACCTTCTCGGAAGCGAGCGCCAGCCGCTCCTGCTCCTCGCTCGAGGCGCCCGCCGGCGCGGCGACGCGGTCGCGGAGCTTGCCGTTGACCTGGACGATCAGCTCGAACGTCTCGGCGGAGAGGAGGGCGGGGTCGGCCTCGGGCCACGGGTCCTCCCACACGCGCCGCCCGGTCAGGAGCTCGTACACCTCGCTCCCGAGGTGCGGCGCGAACGGGAAGATGAGCGAGCCGGCGGTGGCGACCGCGAAGCGCAGCTGCGCGGCTCCGTCCGGTGTGGCGGCGAGCTCGTCCCGGTACCGGTAGGCGTCGTTGACGAGCTCGATCACCGCCGCGATCGCCGTGTTGAACGCAAAGCGCTCGCCGAGGTCGGCGGTGACCTTGTCGATCGCCCAATGGGTCTTGCGGAAGAGCGCGGTGGGCTCACCGAGGTGGCTGCCGCCATCCGCTGATGCCTCGCCACCGTCGCCCGCCGCCGCGACCTCGTCGGCGAGCCGCCACAGGCGGGAGAGGAAGCGGTGGATCCCGCCGACGCCCTCGTCCGACCAGTCCGCGTCCTGGTCGGGCGGGCCGATGTAGAGAATGTAGCATCGGGCGGTGTCGGCCCCGAAGCGCTCGACGTACTCGCGAGGCGAGATCACGTTGCCGCGGGACTTCGACATCTTCGCGCCGGCGCGCGTGATCATCCCCTGGGTGAACAGGCTGGCGAACGGCTCCTCGAAGCCGAGGTGCCCGAGGTCCGCGAGCGCCTTGGTGAAGAAGCGCGCGTACATCAGGTGGAGGATCGCGTGCTCGACGCCTCCGATGTACTGGTCGACGGGCATCCAGAAGTCGACGACGTCGCGATCCCAGGGAGCGTCGTCGTTGCGTGCGTCGCAGTAGCGAAGGAAGTACCACGAGGAGTCGACGAAGGTGTCCATGGTGTCGGTCTCGCGGCGGGCCGGACCGTCGCACCTCGGGCAGCTGGTCTCGACCCAGTCAGTGGCCGCGGCGAGCGGCGAGCGGCCCTTGGGCGCGTAGTCGGTGATTTCGGGTAGCTCGACCGGGAGCTGGTCGTCGGGGACGGGCACGAGGCCGCAGCGCTCGCAGTGGACGATCGGGATCGGGCAGCCCCAGTAGCGCTGTCGTGAGAGCAGCCAGTCGCGCAGGCGGAAGTTGACCGCGCGACGCCCCCGCCCCTCCCCCGCGAGCCACTCGACGATCTCCTCGAAGGCCTCACGGTTGTGGCGGCCGTCGAAGCGGCCCGAGTTGACCATCTCGCCGTCACCCGTATAGGGCAGGCGGTCGACGATCTCTCCCCCCTCGCCGGCGGGCGCGCGGATCACCTCGCGGATCGGGAGCTCGAACGCCTGCGCGAACTCGAAGTCGCGCTCGTCGTGGCCGGGGACCGCCATGATCGCCCCCGTGCCGTACTCCATCAGCACGTAGTCGGCCACGTACATCGGGATTCGCTCGCCGTTCACCGGGTTGGTGACCGTGCGACCGAGCGGCACCCCGGTCTTCTCGCGCAGCTCCGACCCGCGCTCCTCGGGCGTCTCGGAGATCGCGCGGTCGACGTACGCATGCACCTCGGGCGAGTCGTTCAGCCTGAGTACGTCGGGGTGCTCGGGCGCGAGCACGAAGAACGTCGCTCCGAACAGCGTGTCGGGGCGCGTCGTGAACACCGGGTAGTCGGTCCCGAGCTCCTCGCAGCGGAAGACGACCTCGGCCCCGTGCGAGCGCCCGATCCAGTTGCGCTGCATCGTCCTGACGTGCTCGGGCCAATCGAGCCCGTCGAGCTCGTCGAGCAGCCGGTCGGCGTAGGCGGTGATGCGGAAGAACCACTGCTCGAGCTGCCGGGCGACGACCGGCGTCCCGCACCGCTCGCACACGCCGTCCTTGGCCTGCTCGTTGGCGAGCACCGTCTCATCGGTCGGGCACCACTTGACCGCCGCCTCGCGGCGGTAGGCGAGCCCGCGCTCGAACAGTCGCAGGAAGATCCACTGCGTCCAGCGGTAGTAGTCGGGCTCGTGGGTGCCGAACTCGCGCGACCAGTCGATCGAGATCCCCCACGAGCGAAACTGGCGGCGGAACTCGTCGATCGCCGCCTCGGTCGACTCGCGCGGGTGGCGATTCGTCTTGATCGCGTGGTTCTCGGCCGGGAGCCCGAACGCGTCGTAGCCCATCGGGTGGAGGACGCGCTGCCCGCGCCGGCGGCGGAAGTGTGCGAGCGCGTCGCCGATCGCGTACGTCTTGAGGTGTCCCATGTGCGGCTCGCCCGAGGGATAGGGGAGCATCTCGAGGACGTACGACTTGTCCGACGGCGCGTCGTCGCCCGCCTCGTCGGGTGCGTCCCGGCGCGCGACCGCGTTCGATACCTCCCACGTGCGCTCGTCGGCCCACACGCGCTGCCACTTCTGCTCGATCTCGCTGGGCTCGTAGCGCCGCATAGGTGAGAGCAGGTTACCGGCGGTCCGGCGCGCCGCGGGGTCGCTCGGGGCACCTCGAGCGAGCGCCCGCCGGCGCGATTGCCCTGGCCGCGGCGGCGCCAACGCGTCGCTGGTTGCGCGGCGCCGGGGGCTCCGGTAGCGTGGCCGCCCTGATGCGCGCCGGAGGCTCCAGCGGTCGAGTCCGGACGCGGCGATCGTGGAAGTCGCTGGCGATCGGCACGGCGTGCTGCGCGGCCGTGCTCGGGGCGGCGGGGTGCAGCGACGTCGACCCGTACGAGGTCACGTGCCGGGAGCTCACGACGAGCCCCGACCGCCTGCGCGAGACGACGCTCAAGCTCGCCGACAAGGACGTCGAGGCCAAGGTCCGCTACGAGCGTCAGATCGGCGAGATCTGCGCTAACGCCCCGGAGGACTACCGGCCCGTGCAGCAGATCAAGCCGAAGGGGTAGGCGGCGGCCTTTCGGCGACGCCTCGACGTGCGGTCGGCGGGCCCGACATACGCCCGATCGCGCCGCGTCACCCTAGAGGTCCTCGCGGGCCGTTACCCGCTCGAGCGGCGCTCATCCTCGCGTGCGTACGAGATGAAGATGCGGGCGGGCACTGGCATCCGAGCCTAACGACGGCGGGACGCGGCGAGGGAACCCCCCAGCGGATGTGGCATGCGGCCCACCCACGCTCAATATGGCCGGTATTCGACCACCATGGAGGTCAATGGAGCTAGCCGGGCTCGAACCGGCGACCTCCTGCATGCCATGCAGGCGCTCTCCCAGCTGAGCTATAGCCCCGAGCTCGTACCTCGCGGCCCAGTGTATACCGAGCCGCTGGTTGTTCTTGGTTGGAGCGAGCCGGAGGGATACGGCGCTTCGGCCGGCGACGAGTGAGATCGGAAGCAAGTAGACCTTGTCGAGCGACAGGCAGTATGCGGCGAGCGCGTCGATCTCGGCAGGCGCATACGACCGACGCACTACCATCTCGGCTGCGCCAGCAGGAAACGGTGGGCACAGCGATGACGTCGCCCTTGAGTGTCGCCCACTTGCACTGCACCCTCGTCAGGGAACCGACCAGGTCGAGTATGAGGTCGCACCGTCCGCCTTCAACGGCGGGTACGTGAACATCGATCTCGAGCTTTACCGCAGCGGCGATGATGGCCGCCTCGGCAATCGCGCCTTTGTGATTTGAACCGCGCATGATGCGAACGTTAGTTCGCATACCCGACGCAACCCTTAGTTCACCGCCCGCGCCGGAGCCTCACCCCATAGCTGATCGAGCCGGTAGAACTCCCTCGCCTCGGGCGTGAAGATATGGACGACGCAGTCGAGGTAGTCCATGAGGATCCAGCGCGCCTCCCGCTCGCCCTCGACGCGCCGCGGGAGCAACCCGTAGTCGTCCTTCAACAGCGAGTGGATTGCGTCGTGCACCGCCTTCGTCTGGCGCTCGGTGTTGCCGCTGCACACGACGAGCCCATCGGTGTACGCGACAAGCCCCCGCACGTCGATCACGCGGATGTCCTGCGCCTTGCGGTCGGAGGCGGTATCTGCGACGAGGTCGGCGAGAGCAAGCCCTTCCGGCGCCGCCGGGGCTCCCGCCCGCTCGGCGCGGCTCACCGAATCAGGCGCCGTCACCGAGCGCCGACCTCCGCGCGGTACAGCCCACGCTCGACGATCAGCGTTTCGACGGAATCGGGGACGAGGTAGCGGATCGGCAGGCCCTCGGCGACGCGCGCGCGCACGAGCGTCGACGAGACGTCGATGCGGGGCATCGAGAAGGACCTCAACCGCTCGGCGCCGCGCACGTCCGCGAGACGCCTGCGCACCTCCTCCGGCCCGACGCTCCCCCGGGTCGTCACCGCGACCTCGGCGAGCGACAGCACCCCCGCCGGATCGTGCCAGTGGCGCAGCTCGGCCGCCTGGTCGCCCCCCAGGATCACCACGAGGTCATCCTCGCCGCCACTTCCCTCACCGAGCGCCCGCAGCGTGTCGACCGTGTACGACGGCCCTTCGCGATCCACCTCCACCCGCGACACGCCGAAGCGCTCGTCGCCTGCGACCGCCGCCCGGCACAGGTCGACACGCGTCTGGGGGTCGAGCTCGACGGCCCGGTGCGGCGCCTCGCCGACCGGCACGAGCAGCACCCGGTCGAGCCCAAGCTGGACGAGCGCCTCCTGTCCGCACACCAGGTGCCCGAGGTGCGGCGGGTTGAAGACGCCGCCGAGGATGCCGATCCGCAAGCGCCGGCGCCTCCGCTACGGCCGCGTATGGCCCGCGCCCTCGATCACGTACTTGTAGGTGCAGAGCTCGCGCAGGCCGATCGGGCCGCGCACGTGGAGCTTCTGCGTCGAGTTGCCGATCTCCGCCCCCATCCCGAACTCGCCGCCGTCGGTGAAGCGCGTCGAGGCATTGACGTACACGCACGCCGCGTCGACGCCGTCGGTGAACGCGCGCGCGGCGTCGACCGACGA
>DATHAN010000300.1:0-3251 GCA_035296645.1 Thermoleophilaceae bacterium | reverse complement strand
CCGCCGCCGCAGCACATCGTCACGAGGCCGACCTCCTTGTCGCTGCGCTCGAGCTCGTGGAGCAGCGTGGTGATGAGCCGCGCGCCGGTCGACCCGAGCGGGTGCCCGAGCGCGATCGCGCCGCCGTTCACGTTCACGCGGTCCATGTCGGGCTCGAGCTCGCGGCGCCACGCGGCGACGACCGAGGCGAACGCCTCGTTGATCTCGACGAGGTCGATGTCGTCGATCGTCATGCCGTTGCGCTCGAGCAGCTTGCGCGTGGCGGGGATCGGGCCGGTCAGCATGATCACCGGGTCGACGCCGACCGTCGTCTGGTCGAGGATGCGCGCCCGCGGCTCGAGTCCGAGGGCCTCGGCCTTCGAGCGCTCCATGAGCAGCACGGCGGCCGCGCCGTCCGAGATCTGGGAGGAGTTGCCGGCCGTCACGCGCCCGTCCTCCTTGAACGCCGGCTTGAGCTCCGAGAGCTTCTCGAGCGTCGTGTCGGGGCGGATGCCCTGGTCGACCTCGTAGGTGTCGCCGTTGACCGAGAACGGCACGATCTCGCGCTCGAAGCGGCCCTCCTCGGTCGCCTGGTGGGCGAGCTCGTGCGAGCGCAGGCCTAGCTCGTCGAGCTCGGAGCGCGGGATCTCCCACTTGTCGGCGATCATCTCCGCCGAGATGCCCTGCGGGACGAGGTTGTAGCGCTCGAGCAGCGCGGGCGGCCACGGCGAGCCGACCTCGTCGACCCACTTGAAGCCGACGCCCATCGGGATGTGGCCCATGTGCTCGACGCCGCCGCCGATCACCGCGTCGTGCACGCCGGCCGCGACCAGCGCCGCGCCGAAGTTGACCGCCTGCTGCGCGGAGCCGCACTGGCGGTCGACGGTGGTCGCCGGCGTCTCCTCGGGGAGGCCCGCCTGGAGCCAGGCGTTGCGCCCGACGTTGAACATCTGCTCGCCGTACTGCTGCACGCACCCGGCGATCACGTCCTCGACCTCGTCGGCCGGGATCCCGGCGCGCTCGATCGCCTCCGTGTAGCACTTCCCGAGCAGCTCGTTCGGGTGCGTGTCCTTGTAGAGGCCCTTCTCGGGGTGCCCGCGCCCAATCGGCGTGCGGACCGCCTCGACGACGACGACTTCGCGGCCGTTCTCGCTGTGCATCGGCATGCTGCTCTCCTTTGTCGGCTGCTGCGCCGGGCGCCCCGGACGCGGCCGCGACGCACGCGCGGCCTCGGTGTGGAACTCTACCGCCCCCATTGACTGACGAGTCAACACCACTTCCCGAGCGGCTCGGGGTCGTGGGCAGCGGGACAATCGCCTGCGGCCTGGCCAAGGTCGCCGCCGAGGCCGGCGACGTCGTCCTCTACGCGCGCAGCGACAAGTCCGCCGACCGCGCGCGCGGGCGGCTCGGCGACTGCGGCGCAGAGGTGGTCACCGACCTCGACGCGCTGTCGGAGTCGACGTTCGTCGTCGAGGCGGTGGTCGAGAAGCACGACGCCAAGGCCGAGACGTACGGGCGGCTCGAGCCGATCCTCTCGGACGACGCGATCCTCGCCTCGTCGACCTCGTCGCTGTCGGTCACCTCGCTCGCCGAGGCGAGCGAGCGGCCCGACCGCTTCGCCGGCTTCCACGTGTTCAACCCGGTCGACCGGATGAAGCTGATCGAGCTGGCCTTCCCCGCATCGGCGAGCGAGGAGACACGTGCGCGCGCTCACGCGCTGTCCGACGCGCTCGGGAAGACCGGCGTCGAGGTTCCCGACACCCCGGGGTTCGTGGTCAACCGCCTGCTCTTCCCCTACCTGTTCGACGCGGTCCGGCTGATGGAGCAGACCGGGCTCGAGCCCGACGCGATCGACGCGTGCATGCGCTTCGGGGCGGGGCACCCGCTCGGGCCGCTCGCGCTGCTCGACCTCGTCGGCATCGACGTATCGATCGCCATCGGCGAGTCGATCGGCGCCGATGTGCCGAAGCGTCTCTACGCGATGGCCGAGGAGGGCAGGCTCGGGCGCAAGGTCAAGGCCGGGTTCCTCGACTATGGCGCCGGCTAGCGCGGCCGTCCGCGACCGAGGGCGGCTACCCCGCCGCCTGCCCCGAGGAGCGCACGCCGCTGCGCATCCCGCAGGCCAGGTCCCACACCACGTCGGCCTCGCCGATCCCCTGGGTCGAGGCGAGCTCGACGACGCGCTCCCACGGCAGCGAAGCCTCGGGTAGGTCGTCCCAGCGGGCGAGCTCGAGCGCCTCGCGGGCCGCGCTCAGCGTCGGCCCCACCGTTCCCTGCGCCTCGATCAGCCCGCGTAGCGCGTTGCGCTGCGCATCGCTCATCCGCACGGACCACATCGGCAAGACCTCCTCGTGTGAGCGGTTACTTGCCGGCCCAACGTAGCCGCGACCGCGGACGGACCCGCGCGGCCCTAGCTCGCGTCGCCCGCGCCCTCGCGCGCGTCCGAACCCGACCCCTCGAGCGCCTGCGCCGCCTCATCGGCGCCGCCGTCCGGCCGACCGTTGCCGCCCGCCTCGCGGGCGTGGCGGTCGGGCGCGTGGTCGCGAATGCGGACCGCCTCGACGCGGTTCTGGCGCACCGACTCGACGCGCACCGAGTAGTCGCCCGCCGGCACCATGTCGCCGCGCTTCGGCAGGCGGCCGAGCTCGTTGAACACGAAGCCGCCGACCGAGTTGTAGGCGTCGGAGTCGACCTCGAAGTGCAGGCCGTAGTCGTCGAGGTCGGTGAACGGGATGTGGCCGCGGACGTACCAGTCCCCGTTCGCCAGCCGCCTCACGCTGGTCGCCGTGGAGTCGGTCTCGTCGGCGATCTCCCCCACGACCTCCTCGACGATGTCCTCGACCGAGACGATCCCCACCGTCCGTCCGTACTCGTCGACGACCACGGCAACCGACACGCGCTCGCGCTGAAGGTCGGCGAGCAGGTCGTCGAGCGCGCGGGTCTCGGGCACCATCAGCGCGTCCTTGATCGACGGCTCTACCGGCGCCTCCGCCCCGTCGCGCATCATGCGGCGCACGAGCGAGTTCGAGTGCACGATCCCGCGGACGCGGTCGGCGTCGTGGCCCTCGGTGACGACGAGCCGCGTATGCCCCGACTCGATGCACCGCTCGAGCGCCGTGCCCACGGTCTCCGACACGTCGACGGTGACCACCGCGGGGAACGGCGTCATCACCTGGCGGGCCTCCTGCTCGTGCAGGTGGAAGACGCCCGAGAGCATCGTCGCCTCGCCGGGGTCGAGCGTGCCGCCGTGCATGCCGCGCGCGATCAGCATC
>DATHAN010000299.1:0-3512 GCA_035296645.1 Thermoleophilaceae bacterium | reverse complement strand
CCTCGCTCTTGGCGCCCTTGTCCATCCCGATCCGCTCGGACTCCTCGAAGACGGTCTCGTCGCCCTTGTAGTCGTCGGGGTTGTCGACGATCTCGCCCTGGACCTCGACGTTGCCGTCGGGGTGGTGGCGCAACGATGAGGGGCCCATCTGCCTGGGCGAGCCATCCTCGTAGCCCTCGCCGCCCTCCGAGCCGCCGAAGGTCAGGTACATCGCCTTGCCCGTTGGCCAGTCCTCGAGCTTCTGGGGCGGTCCCTCCTTCTCGAGCTTGCGCATCTGGGCCGCCGCGACGTCGTCCTCCTGGGTCGGCTCGTCCGGATCGACCTCGTCGATGTCGACCTCGCCGATCTTGCCGCCCGACTCGCCGCGCTCGTCCGCGGGATCCTCCTCGGACTCCTGCTCCGAATCGGCGTCCTCGGAGCCCTCTGCCGACGCCTGGGTCTCCTCGTTCTCCTCATCGGCCTCCTGCTCCTCGGAGTCCTGGCGCTCTTCTTCCGCGGTTTCGTCTTCGGCCATCTCGCCTCCTCCCGTGAGTCGTCGGTCGAAATGTACCCCGCGACCCGACCGTGCATGCGCGCAGCTCGCACTCATCCGCGAGCCGGGCCGTTACACTTGCGCGCCCGCTCGTCAGGCGGGGGGCGCTGGGCGCCTTGCGGGCTGCCTCGTCGCCCCTGACGAACGACCGACCGTCTGTGCCTCGTGAACGCCTCTCTCCGTGACCGAGTCGTGGCGCCCGGCGCTCTCGAGCGCAGCCTGAGCCTCGCTGCGTGGAGCGAGCGCAATGGGCTCACCGCGGCCGAGTACAGCGCCGCGCGCCTGCTCGAGCTCAAGCGCGAGACGGTGTCCGTCGTGCTGCCCGCGCGCCGGGTGGCGGAGACGATCGGCCCGGTGGTCGAGGCCGCGGCGCCGCTTGCCCGGATGGGGCTCGTCGACGAGCTCGTCGTGGTCGACGCCGACTCCGCCGACGGGACCGCCGGGATCGCCCGCGCGCGAGGCGCCACCGTCCTCCAGGAGTCCGAGCTCCTCCCCTCGTTCGGACCGGCGCAGGGAAAGGGGGACGCGATGTGGCGCGGCCTAGCCGCGACCTCGGGGGAGGTCGTCGTGTACGCCGACACCGACACCCTCAACTTCGCCGACCACTTCGTGCTGGGCATGATCGGTCCGCTGCTCGAGCGTCCCGACCTCCGCTTCGTCAAGGGCACGTTCCGCCGGCCGTTCAAGGTCGATGAGGTCGCGGTGCCCGACGAGGGCGGTCGGGTGACCGAGCTCGTCGCACGGCCGCTGCTCAATTTGCTCATGCCGGAGCTCGCCGGCTTCGGGCAGCCGCTGGCGGGCGAGACCGCGGGCCGCCGCGAGCTGCTCGAGTCGCTGTCGTACCCCCTCGGCTACGGCGTCGAGATAGCGATGATGATCGACGTGGCCCGGCGCGTGGGGGTCGACGCGATGGCGCAGGTCGACCTCGGGACGCGCCAGAACCGCCACCAGCCGCTGCGTGACCTGAGCGCGATGGCGTTCGCGGTGCTCGGGGCCGCCACGAGCCGCTTCGGCGGCCCCCAGCCGGTGAGCGACGACGGCGCGCCGGCGATCGCGCTGCCGTGCGGTGACGGGCTCGAGCTGCGCGAGGTGTCGCTCGCCGAACGGCCGCCGCTCGCCGCGGTGGCGGGCGACGAGCGCCGCGCCGCACGCCGGGTGGCCCGGCAGGCGGGCGCGTGGGCCGACGGTGCGGCGGCCTCCAACGGCCCCCCGGGGGCGCGCGGCGCATCGAGCGCGCGCCGCACCCCCGAGCGCTTTTCGGCGCCGGGTAGCCGGTAGCCTTCCGCGCGCTCATGGTGGTCGGAGTCCCCAAGGAGGTCGTCGACGGCGAGCGCCGCGTGGCGCTCGTGCCCGAGGGTGTCGCCAAGGTCCGCGACCGCGGCCTCGAGGTGGCCGTCGAGGCGGGTGCGGGGCGCGACTTCCATCCCGACTCCGCGTATGAGGAGGCGGGCGCGCGCGTCGTCGCCCACCCCCAGCGCGTGTGGGACGAGGCCGACGTGGTGGCCAAGGTCCGGGCGCCGACCGACGACGAGGTCGAGAGCGCCCGCGAGGGTGAGCTGATCGTCTCGTTCCTTCCGCCCGTGCCGAGCGCGGAGCTGATCAAGCGCCTCGCCGGTCGCGGAGTGACCGCGGTCAGCGTCGACGCCATCCCCCGCATCGCTCGCGCCCAGAGCATGGACGCGCTCTCTTCCCAGAGCTCGGTCGCGGGCTACAAGTGCGTCCTCCTGGCCGCGGACGCGCTCGGCAAGTACCTGCCGATGATGACCACGGCGGCGGGCACGACCCAGGCCGCCAAGGTGCTCGTGCTCGGCGCCGGCGTCGCCGGCCTCCAGGCGATCGCCACGGCCCGCCGCCTCGGAGCCGACGTGAGCGCCTTCGACATCCGTCCGGAGACCAAGGAGCAGGTCGAGAGCCTCGGCGCGACGTTCGTCGAGGAGGGTCGGGAGGAGCGCTCGGGATCGCCCGCTCCGGCGGCCGCGAGCGCGGCGCCCCGGAGTGGGCTCGCCGGCCTGTGGGACGAGCTCAAGCTGGCGTTCGGCGTCTCGTCGGACGGAAAGGCGGGCGACGACTCCGTGGCTGCGGCGCCGGGTGACGATGAGGAGGAGGGCGGCGAGTCGGCCACCGCGCCCGGGGGCTACGCCCGCGAGCAGGCCGAGGACAAGCAGCGGCGCGACCGCGAGCTGCTCGAGCGCCACCTGAGCGACGTCGATGTGGTCATCACCACCGCGCTCGTGCCCGGCCGGCGCGCGCCAATCCTGCTCACCGCCGACATGGTCGACGCGATGTCGCCCGGCTCGGTGGTGGTCGACCTCGCGGCCGAGATGGGCGGCAACTGCGAGCTGACGATCCCGGGCGAGACGACCGAGCACGACGGCGTGAGGATCCTCGGCCCGCGCGACGTCCCGAGCGGCGTACCGATCCACGCGAGCCAGTTCTATTCGCGCAACGTCCTCAACCTCCTCACCCACCTCCTCGACGACGAGGGGCGGCTCGAGCTCGACTTCGACGACGAGATCACCGATCAGGCCGTGGTGTGCCACGCCGGCGAGGTGCGTCACGCGGGCGCGCGTGAGGCGCTCGAGCAGGCCGCGGGTGCGGGAGCGGGCCGATGACCGCTCAGATCCTCACCCAGCTCGTGGTGCTCGTGCTGGCGATCGCGCTGGGGCTCGAGCTGATCTCGCGCGTTCCGGCGCTGCTGCACACGCCGCTCATGTCGGCCACGAACGCGATCCACGGCATCGTGGTCGTGGGGGCGCTCGTGATCGTCCTGACCGCCGACGACACCCTGACCACGGTGATCGGGCTGGTGGCCGTGTTCTTCGGCGCGGTCAACGTGGTCGGCGGCTTCGTGGTGACGAACCGCATGCTCGAGATGTTCCGCGGCGGGCGCCGCCGCGGCTGAGCCACCTCCGTCCATGACGCTCGGGACCGGAACGACGCTCGCCTACCTGGCTGCCGTCGCGCTCTTCATCTTCGGCAT
>DATHAN010000298.1:0-2275 GCA_035296645.1 Thermoleophilaceae bacterium | reverse complement strand
AAGCGTCCGACCTCCGCCTTCGCGCGCTCGGCCCACGCCTCGAGGTCGCCGGGAAGCTGCTCGTGCGGGTCGCCGCCCGACGCGAGGCGGGCGATCTGGACGGACAGCGCACGATCGAGCATTCCGACGCAACGCTAGCGGCGGCGTGTGCGTGGAGCGTGGGGTTGGCGGGAAAGGGCTAGTCCATGAGCTCGGCCGCCCGCACCCGCGCCGCCGGGCCCGACGCCGATCGAAGGCAGGCGACCGACCCGGCGCATTACGGGGCGATCAACGCCGTCTATCTCGTGCTGCTCGCTGCGGTCGTCGCGGTGTGGCGGCGCAGGGAGGAGGAGGCCGCGATCCCGCGCAGCGAGCTGCCGACGCTCGGGATGGCGACGTTCGCGCTCGCCAAGGTGGTCGCGCGCGAGAAGATCGGCACGTGGGTACGCGAGCCGTTCGTCGAGGAGGACTCCGAGCGCAAGCCCCAGGGGCCGCGCGGGCAGGGGATGCGCCACGCGGTCGGCGAGCTCGTGACCTGCACGCGTTGCGTCGGGGCGTGGGCGGCGCTCGCCATCGTCGGCCTGCGCGTCGCCTCGCCGCCGGCCGGACGCCTCGCCGCGACCGTGCTCGCGACGTCGGGGATCAACGACTTCCTCCAGGCGGGCTTTCGGTTGGCCACCGAGGGAGCCAACCGCGCCCAGGAGTAGTCCTCGGCCCCGCCAGCCTCATAGCTCGGGCAGCGTCTGTCGGCGCTCGAGCACCGGCGCGAACACGTCGCCCCGCTCGGCGACGCGCTCCACGACCTCCTCCGACTCGAACACGAGGCAGTCGGGCTCGCCCTCCGCCAGCGCGGTCTCGAGCTCCTCCCAGACAATCGGCGTGGAGACCGTCGGGCGCTCGCGTGCGCGCAGCGAGTACGCGCACACGGTCGTCTTGTGCTGATCGTTCTGGCTCCAGTCGACGAGCACCTTGCCCGCGCGTAGGTCCTTGCGCATGCTCGAGACGACGAGGTCGGGGTGGCGTCGCTCGAGCAGCTGCGCCACCGCGAGCGCGAACGGCTTGGTCTCGGCGTAGGTCGTCTCGGTGTTGAGCGGGAAGTAGACTTGGAGCCCCTTCGAGCCCGAGGTCTTGACCCAGCCCTCGAGGCCGAGCGGCTCGAGCAGCTCGCGTAACGCGAACGCCACGCGCGCGCACTCGAGCACGGCCGCCGGCGGCCCGGGGTCGAGGTCGAAGGCGAGGATCGTCGGGCGCTCGATCGGGACGGCGAGCGACAGCGAGGTGTGGAGCTCGAGGTCGGCGAGATTCGCCAGCCACACGAGCGTGGGAAGGTCGTCGGCGAGGCAGAAGTTGACCGCACGATCCTCCAAGCGGATAGGCACCGCCTCGGTGTGGACCCAGTCCGGTCGATGCGAGGGACACTCCTTCTCGTAGAAGTGACCCTCCTCGACGCCGTTCGGGTACCGCTTGAGCGTCAGCGGCCGGCCGCGCAGGTGCGGAAGGACCACCGGCGCCAAGCGCGTGTAGTAGTCGATCACCTGCGCCTTGGTGAAGCCGGCCTTGGGGTAGAGGACCTTGTCGAGGTTCGAGAGGCGGAGCGACCGGCCCTCGACCTCGACCTCGACGGCCTGAGTCACGCGCGGCTGCGCGAGCGCTTCGTGGCGCGGCCGCCGGCCGACCCGTCACCGGCGCGGTCACCGCCGCCCGAGCCGTCGCGCCCGGCCGTCGACCGGGAGCGCCGCCCGCCGCCCGCGCCCGCGATGCTCGCCTCGAGGGCCGCCATGAGATCGGGCACGGCCTTCGGCTGCTCGGGCTCGGGGCCGACCACTACCTCCTCGCCGCGCGCCTTGCACTCGATCAGCTCGAGCACCCGCTCGCGGTGCTCGTCGCGGTAGCGCTCGGGCTCGAACTCGGCGCCAAGCGACTCGACAAGCTGGCAGGCCATCTGGACCTCCTGCGAGCTGGCCTCCGCCCGCTCCGACGGGCGCTCGAGCTGATCGGCCGGCACGACCTCGTCGGGGAAGACCATCGTCGCGACCGTCAGGGCGTCGCCGCTCGCCCGGATCGCCGCGAGGTGCTCCTTCGCGCGCAGGACGACGCGCCCGATCGCCACCTTCCCGGCGGTCGCCATCGCTCGGCGCAGCAGGTCGTAGGGCTTCGTCGCCACCTCACCGTCGGGGACGGCGTAGTACGAGGCGTCGTAGTAGATCGGGTCGATCTCGGAAAGGTCGACGAAGCGCTCGATCTCGAGCGTGCGCGAACGCTCGGGGTCGAGCCGCTCGAGCTCCTCGTCGGTGAC
>DATHAN010000297.1:0-6231 GCA_035296645.1 Thermoleophilaceae bacterium | reverse complement strand
GGCTCGGGGTCATGGACCAGCTCGTCGAGGGCGAGGCGCGCGAGCGCCTCGTGGCAAAGGTCCGCGAGGAGGCGCGCGAGCTGCGCGAGCAGGGCGAGGAGCCCGAGGAGCTGCCGACCGACGACGACTCGGTCCGCTCGGGCGCGCGCGTGGATGTGCCCGTGCCGGCGCCGCCCTTCCGGGGGGTGCAGGAGATCGACGTCGACCTCGACGAGGTCTTCGCCCACCTCGACCTGCACGTGCTGTTCAAGCTCCACTGGGGCGGGCGCGGGGTCAAGGGCGAGGCGTGGGAGAAGCTGCTCGACGAGGACTTCCGGCCGCGGCTCGCGCGTATGTGGCGCGAGCAGGACTGGATCCACCCGCGCGCGGTGCTTGGCTACTTCCCGTGCGCGGCGGACGGCAACGAGGTGGTGGTGTTCGACCCCGAGGACCCCGAGCGCGAGCTCGAGCGGCTCGTCTTCCCGCGCCAGCCGCGGCACGACCGGCTGTGCATTGCGGACTTCTACCGGCCCTTGGACGGCGGGGAGCGCGACGTGGTCGCTTTGCAGGCGGTGACGGCCGGCCCGGAGGTGACCGAGCTCATGGCTCGGCTCGAGCAGGAGGGCGAGTTCTCAGAGCAGCTCTTCGTGCACGGCCTCGGCGTCCAGACCGCCGAGGGGATGGCGGAGTGGCTCCACTCCGAGGTCCGCCGCGCGTTGGGTATCGCGCCCGACCAGGGCCGGCGCTGGTCGTGGGGCTACCCGGCGTGCCCGGAGCAGTCCGAGCACGAGAAGGTCTTCCGCCTGCTCGACGCGCCGTCGATCGGACTGTCGCTGAGCGGCGGGTATGCTGTGGAGCCCGAGCAGTCCACCGTCGCGATCATCTCCCACCACCCCCAGGCCGTGTACTTCGGCATGAAGTCGGGTCGGCTCCCGGCCGAGTTCTCGCCGGATCAGATCATCCACGACCCGCGCCGGCGGGTCGGTCACCGGGTGAAGGACGGGGCGGTGTTCTTCGACGACGATGCGGATGCGTACGACGAGTCGCGGGAGGAGGCGGTGGAGGAGAACGTGCCGGGGACGGGCGACGGGAACGGCCGCGTCCGGAGTCCCACCGGGGAGCGCGGCTCCGCTTAAGCTTGCGGGCGGCCGCGCCGGCCCGGCGGCCGAAAGCGCTACATTGTGACGCACATGGCGTCGAAGGTCGGCATACGCGAGCTGCGGCAGAACCTCAGCCGTCACCTCGAGCGCGTCAAGCGAGGCGAGGCGCTCGTCGTGACTGAACGCGGCAAGGAGGTCGCGCGGCTGGTCCCCTCCGGGGCCGGCTCGGACCGCTACCGCGAGCTGGCGGAGCGGTTCGGGGCCACCGTGCCGACGGAGCGCCTCGAAGACATCGTCGCGCGCCTCGAGAGGTCGCCGCGGCCGGCCGGCACCACAGACGCATTCCTGGCCGAGAGCCGGCGCGAGCGCGTCTGATTTGGCCGGCGTCTATCTCGATACGAGCGCGCTTGGGCGCGTTCTCCTCGAGGAGCCCGAAAGCGACGCGATCATGAGCTTGCTCGCTCGCTACGACGAGCGAGTCTCGAGCCGCCTACTCGCCGTAGAGCTGCATCGCCTGGCGTTGCGGGAAGGCAGGCTGCTTCAGTCGTCGCAGCTCCTCGGCGGGCTCGCGCTCGTACCGATCGACGAGGCGATCCTCGGGGCGGCCGAGTCGATCGAGCCGCCTTCGGTCGCCACTCTCGACGCCATCCATCTCGTTACGGCGCTTCGCCTGCTCGCGGCTGGGGGGGTCGAGGCGATCATGACCTTCGATAGGCGCCTCGCTGAAGGAGCCAACGAACACGGGCTCCGCGTGGTCGTGCCGTCGGCCTAGCGACCGGGCGTTCCCGCCGCGGGCGCGCCGGCTCAGGCCGTGGCGAACCGCCCGAGCGTCACCTCGGGCCGCACCCCCACGAGGTGCTCGCGGAAGATGCGGTAGTAGCCGAGCTCCTCGCGGGTGCGCAGCGGCGGGTCGACTTCATGCCGCTCGCGGTCGAAGTCGTCCTCCGAGATCGTCTCCCCGAGGGTGCGCCTGAGCACCGATGCCGCCCCGCTCCCATCCCCGAACTGCGACTTGTCGCGCCACAGGAACTGATCCGGCAGCCAGCCCTCGAACGCCGCGCGCAGGAGGCGCTTCTCCGGCTGGTCCTCGCCCGAGAGCTTCCACCCGGGCGGGAGCTTGAGGCCGAGCTCGATCACGTCGCGCTCCAGGAACGGCACCCGCGCCTCGAGGCCGAAGGCCATGGTCACGCGGTCGCAGCGCTGGAGGTTGAGGTTGTGGAGGCCCTCGATCATGCACACGATCTCGTCGTGGAGCTCGGCGTCGTCGTCGATCTCCCGCAGGTACTCGTAGCCGGCGAAGATCTCGTCGGCGCCCTCGCCGGTGAGGACGACCTTGACGTGCTCGGCGGTCATCGCCGCGAGCATGTAGTTGGGGACCGCGCTCCGGACGAGCGAGGGGTCGTACGACTCGATCGTTCGCACCACGTCGGGCAGGAGGCGGAGCGCGTCCTCGGCGGTGTAGATCCGCTCGTGGTGCTCCGTGCCGAGGAACTCGGCGACCTGGCGCGCGGCGAGCAGGTCGGGGCTGTCCTCCGTTCCGACGGCGAAGGTCTTGAGGCGCTCGCCGCGGCGCTCCTGCCAGCGCGCCGCGATCGCGGCCACGAGGCTCGAGTCGAGCCCGCCCGACAGGAACACTCCCACGGGCACGTCGCCCATCATCTGGCGCTCGACCGAGTCGATCAGCTTGTTGCGCGTCATCGCGAGGATCTCCTTCGGGATCGGCGCACCGGGCGCGCTCGGCCCGGGGAGCTCGTGGTGAGCGGCCTCGGGGACGGCGGCAGCGAAGCGCACGAGCCCGGAGTCGGGCGTCCAGTAGTGGCCGGGCGGGAAGGTCTCGACATGCGGACGGAGGGCGGGATCGAAGGCCCCCATCTCCGAGGCGAAGACCACGAGGCCGTCCTTGCGCGCCCAGTAGAGCGGCTTGATCCCCACCGGGTCGCGCATGGCGATGAAAGAGCCGTCGACCGCCCCGGCGAGGAAGGCGTACATCCCGTGCAGCTCGCCGATCGCGTCGGGGCCCTTCTGCTCGATCAGATGGAGCGCGACCTCGTTGTCGGACTTCGTGCGGAAGGAGTCGGTCGCGAGCCGCGCGCGGACCTCCTCGTGGTTGTAGACCTCGCCGTTCCCGACGAGGTAGAGCGTCCCCGAGTTGTTGCGCAGCGGCTGGCGGCCGCCGGTCAGGTCGACGATCGAGAGGCGTGTCTGGCCGATCCAGCTTCCGCCGACCGCCACGCCGCCGCAGTCGTCGGGGCCGCGGTGACCGATGCGGTCGAGCATGCGCCAACCGGCGTAGGAGTCGGCGTCACCGTAGATCGCGCTTATTCCGCACATGCTTATTTCTAACAATACCCCGTGGGGGTCATTTCCATGCCAAGCGGCGGCGCAAGCGCGCCTCCGTAGGTCTCGGGGCGGCGATGGTCGAGGTGGCACAGGCGGCCGCGCGCATCCTCGAGCGCCTCGCGCGGGTCGACGTGGGCGAGCGCCATCCGCTCGCGAGCTCGGGTGCGCGCGAGCACGTCGCCGCGCGGGCTCACCACCTTGGCGTAGCCCGGAAAGCGCAGGCCGCCCCAGTCCCCGGTCTGGTTGGTCGACACCCACACGACCTGGTTCTCGACCGCGCGTGCCTGGTCGACCAGGTTGAAGTAGCGCGTCTGGCGGTCGCGGGCGACCAGGCGCGCCGCGCCGCTGCGGCACACCGGCCACGCCGCCGGCGCGACCACGATCTCCGCCCCGTCGAGCGCGAGCGCGCGCGCGGCCTCGGGGAAGAGCTTGTCGTAGCAGAGCAGCATCCCCAGGCGTCCGACCGGCGTGTGGAACGCGGCGAAGCCCTCCCCCGGGCGCAAGCAGAGCTGCTCCGCGGGCGGGATGTGGACTTTCCGCTGCACGCCGAGAATGCCGTCGCCTGTCAGGCACACGCCGGTCGAGTAGGGCCCGCCCGGGGCGTCCTCGGTGAACCCGAAGCACACGACGGTCGGCCCGGCGAGCTCGACGACCCGCTCTACCTCCGGCCCGTCGAGCCGCAGCGCGGGTGGCGGCTCGGGCAGGCGCACCTCGCCCGGTCGCGGCTCGAGCATGTATCCCCCGAGCGCGGACTCGGGGAAGGCGACGAGGTCGGCGCCGCGGGCGCGCGCCGCGCGCAGCCAGCGCGCGAGGCGGTCGAGGCACGCGTCGATGTCGCGCTCGAACGGCGCGGCGACGGCGGCGATCGCGGGCAGACGGCGGTTTGATCGGTCGGCGGGCACGATGCGCAGATCTTCCCCGTGCGCGCGTGCACGGCCTATCGACCGAAGTCGAAGATTTCGGGGCGGCGGTTGTACGCGCGGGCGGGGGCGGCGCCCCGCGGGGCAGTCGCGTGCACCGCCCGCTCACGCATCTCCCGCCAGCCGACTCCCTCCGCGACCATCGCCGGGACGCCGAGAGCGACGGCGACCGCGAGCTCGAGCGCCTGGAGCGAGATCCCGTAGGCGAGCGCCTGGCCGTAGCCGACGCCATGGGCGGCGAGCGCGGCGACGCACGCCGCCTGGAAGATGCCGATGTTCGCCGGGAGGCCGGGGAGGGCAGCCGTGGCGTTGACCGCGAACAGGACCGCGGCGGCTCCGCCGAGACCTGCCTCCCCCTCGAGCCCAAAGGCGACGAGCAGCGCGTAGCACGCGAGTAGCTGGAGCGCCCACGCGCCGAGCTGGACGGCGACCGCGTGCGCGCCCGAGCGCGGCCGCCGGAGCACGACGAGGCCGCGCCGCAGACGCGCGAGATGGGCGCCCGCGGTGGCGAGCGGCGCTCGCTTACCGTCACCGCGTCGGCCGCGCACGATCGCCGTCGCCGCGACGCCCGCTACGAGCCCGACCGCGGGCACGAGCGTCGCGAGCGCCAGACCGCTCTCGCTTCCGTGCGCGAGCCCCGTGGCGAGCACGGTCGTCCCGAGGATTCCGAGCGCCAGCAGGTTCAGGGCGGTCTGCGAGACGATCGTGCCGGCCACGAGCGGGAGCTCCTCTCGCACCCGCCCGATCCGGCCGGCGACGACAAGCGAGCGCGCGACCTCGCCAAGACGGGCGGGCAGGGTTGCCGACATGACCACGCCGATCATCGTCGCCCGGGCCGTGCCGCGGCGAGCGACTCGAGCGGCCGCGGGCAGCGAGGCGCGCAGGATGGCGTTCCAGGCCTCGGCACGGCTCAGGAGCGCGGCGACCATCAGCGCGACGGCGGCGAGCGGCCACACCGACGCATCGACGACCGGCCCGGCCGAGCCGAGCAAGCCCGAGCCCCCGAGGGCCAGCACCACGAGCACGGCGGCCGGCGCGAGGGCAACCGCGCCGGTCCACGATCCGAAACGGCCCACGGGTCGCGGGTTCGGGGGCCGCGCGTCATCCAGGCCGCGACGCCGGTCTCGCGGAGACCCGACGCGGTCGGCGCCCCGGAGGCCGAGGCGGGCGCCCGCCCGGCCGATCGGCCCCTCGGGCTCGGGGAGGGAGATCGCGTCGCCGTAGGCGGCGATCACCTCATCCGCGACCCGCGGCCAGGCGAACCGCTCGGCGCGGGCGCGCGCTGCCTGGGCGATGCGCCCGCGCCGGCCGGGGTCACCGGCCATCCCCCGCAGGGCCGCGGCAAGCGCTTGGGGGCAGCCGGCCGGCACGACGGCGCCCTCGCGGCCGTCGCCGACGAGCTCGCGGTAACCGGCGATGTCGGAGCACACGACGGGCGTGCCGGCGGCGAGCGCCTCGATCAGGACCATCCCGAAGCTCTCGCCTCGGAGCGAGGGGGCGCACAGGACGTCGGCATCGCCGACGAGGCCCCACTTCTCATGCTCGGAGACGGGCCCTGAGAGCTCGATCGCCTCGAGGTCGGCGAGCTTCTTGCGCACGGCGCGCGGATCGGCTCCGGCCACGGTCAGGTGCGCGTCGACGCCGGTCGCGCGAAGCTCCGCGAAGGCGCTCAGGAGGACGGGCAGTCCCTTGCGCTCCTCGGCGCGGCCGAGGTACAGCACGCGCAGCGACCCCGCCGCGGCGCGCGGCTGGGCGGTCGGGGGCGCCGCGGCGAGATCGACGCCGTTCGGCACGACCCGGTAGCGGCCGCCGTAGAAGCGCTCGGCCGTCCAGCGCGCCGCCTCCGAGACCGCGATTCGGACCCCGAGCTTGTTGTACAGGCGCCGCCCCCC
>DATHAN010000296.1:0-2069 GCA_035296645.1 Thermoleophilaceae bacterium | reverse complement strand
GCCCCGAGCTGCTCGATCTCGCGGTTCACCTCCTTGATCCGCTGCGGGTTGTTCTTGATCGTCTGAACACCCTCGGGGGAGAGGCGGCTCAGCATGATGAAGGTCGGCACGCGGGTCCTTTCGCTCGCGGTGGCAGGGCCTCACCCCATTGTTGCGCGCGCGGCGCCCGGGCGGCGCCCCGCTCATGCGCGGGGGCGAACCTGCCGATGAACTTGGGGATGGGCGCCGAGAACCTGGCCCTCGTCCGAGGGATGGACGACACGCGCGCCGCGCTGCGGCGCTGGAGCGACCGCCCGTGGTCGACGCTCGGGGAGTGGGCGGGGAAGGCGCTGCTCATCGCGTGCGGGCTGCTGCTCGCGGTCTACGTCGTCGCGAGCCTCTCGACGCCCGACCTCACGCCGATCGTCGTCCCGGGGGTCACGCGGCGCGCGCAGGGCGGCGACCTCGGCTCGTTCTCCTGCGCAACGCGACCGTGCTCGCGCTGCACGCCTTCGCCTGCGTGGCCGGGTTCATCGCCGGCAGCTCGATGCCGCTCGAGGCGGCGCAGCAACGCGGCGCCTGGAAGACGATCCACGACTGGGCCGGCCCGCTCGCCATCTGGTTCGCGGTGCTCGCCACCGGATTCTCGCTCTTCACCCAGGCCTTCGCCCTCGGCGCGGGGACGGCGAACACGGCGGCTCAGCTCGGGATGACCCCGGGCATCCTGCTGTCGATCCTCTCCATCCACGCGCTCCCCGAGCTGACGGCGCTCTTCCTCCCGCTCGCCGCCTGGCTCGTGGCGAGCCGCCGAAGCGAGTGGAGCGACCGGCTCGCCGCCACCTTCATGACGGTCTCGGTCGCCGTGCCGACGCTCGTCGTGACCGCGCTCGTCGAGACGTACCTGACGCCGTCGATCATCCGGGCGGCGATGGGCGCGTGAGCGGGACGCTCGACGGCCAGTACGGGCGGCCAGGGCCGTCGAGGTCCGCTCAAGGCACCGCGGGACGACGCCGAGACGGTCTGAGTGAGCGCGCGGGTCCTGGCGATCGCGGTCGTGGCGGCGGGTGCGGCGCTGGCGGCGCCCGCGTCGGCGCAGGTCTCCGAGCGCGCCGCGGACGCCGCGCGCGAGCAGGGCTTCGACGCGCGACGCGTGCTCGGCGACGACGTCTCGGTCACGCGCACGGATCGTGGTGAGGCCCTGTTCCGCGTCGCGCTGCGGAGGGGCGAGTCGCTCACCGTCCACGGCCCCGACACCGCCGCCGAGGTCGCTCGCGACCACGGCACGTCGATCGGACCCGGCGATCCCGAGCGCCCGCCCGCCTGCGCGAGCCACTACAGGCAGCATGTCCTGTACGGGGTCCCGGCCGTGCGACGAGCCGTTTCTCCGAGCGGGTGCCCGAGATCCGGGCGGTCGTGCGGCGCATGAACGCAGTCCTCAACGAGGAGTCGCTCGAGTCGGGCGGTCCTCCGGCCGACTACCGCGTCGCGTGCGACGCGGGCGGCGAGATCAGGGTCGACACGTTCACCGGCGCGGCGGGTGACGACTCGGTCGACGCGGTCATCGACGCGGCGCAGGCAGCCGGCTTCGACGACCCGGCCACGAAGTACACGATCTCCTACGAGGGCGATGCGGTCGACTACTGCGGCGTCGGCTCCCTGTACGCCGACGATCGGCTGAGCGCCGACAACGCAAACAACACGGCCGGCAACAGCTCGTACGGACTCATCCTCGACCGGTGCTGGAACGGCGACACGCCGATGCACGAGAACGGGCACAACATGGGCGCGGTCCAGCCGGCGGCCCCGAATTCGACCGGGTCGGGGTTCCACTGCGCCCAGGACCTCGACGTCATGTGCTACTCGCCGGACGGCGGCGACCTCAACCAGACCGGCACCGTGCGCGACTGCGCCGACCGCACGCACTTCGACTGCGGGCACGACGACTACTTCGACGCCGCACCCGAGCCCGGCGAGTACCTGGCGAGCCACTGGAACGTCGGCTCGCCGCTCAACCGCTACCTCGCGTTCGCCGGGCCGAGCGCGAACTCGCCGCCGACGACCGGCGACGACTCCGCCGTCGTCGAAAAGGA
>DATHAN010000295.1:0-4301 GCA_035296645.1 Thermoleophilaceae bacterium | reverse complement strand
TCGGGCAAGGACGCCGGCCTGTCCGGAGCCTTCGGGGTGGGCACGGGGGCCGGCCGGTTCGGCGGCGGCGCGCTCGTCGAGCGCAACCTGACCCGCTGGACGATCGCGTTCGGCATCGTGTTCGTGCTGAACGTGGTCGCCCTGCTCAAGATCTAGCGCCGCTCGCCTTTGCCGGCGCCCCCGCGCCCCGCGAGCGAGATCCGATAGCGCAGCTCGCGGATCGCGCACCCCAGGAAGTCGCGCTCGCGCGTCGCGCCGTCGGGTCGCCATCCGGCGCGCTCGTAGATCGCTCGCGGCCGGCGGTTGCGCTCCTCCGTCCACAGCACGGCGTCGCGGCAGCCGCTCGCGGCGAGCGCGTCGAGGGCGGTCTCCAGGAGCCTGCGCCCGGCCCCGGCGCCCCACACGCGCGGGTGCGTGTACAAGCCGGTGACGTCTCCCTCGTGCGCCCCCGCCGCAGGGAAGCGTCGCCGCGAAGCCGATGAGGTCCGTCCTCGAGGACGACCCAGGCGTGGCGCGGCCCGGCGGCGGTCAGCCGCTCCCGCCACCGGTCAACGGGCGGATCGAAGCGCTCGAGGCGCTCGCCGGGCATGAAGGCCGCCCACGCCACCCGCCCGGCCGCGACGTTCACCTCGGCTATCGCCTGCGCGTCGTCGGGCGTGGCCGCGCGCACCTCGAAGCGATCGGCGCCTCGCACGGTCTCACCCGGTGAAGCGCAGGCTCTCCGCCCGCAGACCCGGGCACACGACCCCCGTGGCGAACCGCCGCCCGTAGAACTCTCCCTCACTCGTGAGGGTCGGGCGCGCCGTCAGCTCCTGCGCTCGACCGAGCACGCCGAGCACGCGGTCGGTGAAGCGCAGCTCGGCGGCCGGGCGCGTGACCTCGCCGTCCTCGATCAGGAACGTGCCGTCGCGCGTCACGCCCGTGAGCAGGGTCTCCTTGGGACGAACGGCGTTCGTGTACCACAGTCGCGTCACGTAGATCCCGCGCTCGATCCGCCGGCACAGCTCCGCCTCGTCGGACGCGCCGCCGCCCACTAGCACGAGGTTCGTCGGCGCGGGGCCGTCGGGCGCGCCGCCCGGGGCGAGCGCGTGGCCGGTGGACGAGGCGCCCCCTCCGGCGAGCGCGGCGCTGTGGCGGTCGTGAACCACGCGCTGAGCGACCCCGTCCTGGATCAGCGGAAGCGGCCCCTTGGGCACCCCCTCGAAGTCGAACGCGCGCGGCAGCGTGCCGCGCAGGCGCGGCGAGTCGGAGAGGTTGATGCGCGGGGCGGCGATGCGCGTCCCGAGCCGGCCCGACAGGGCGCTTCGCCCCTCGGCGAACGCGAGCCCGTTCAACGCCAGGTGGCCGAGCCAGGTGAGCAGCTCGCCGACCGCGAGCGGCTCGAGCACCACGGGCAGCTCGTCCGGCTCGAGGCGAGCCGGCTCCGCGTCCGGGCCGCCGAAGGTCGCCTTGGCCGCGGCGCGCTCGGCGAGCCCGTGGCCGTCGAGCTCGCGTGCGTCGATCGCGGTCGTCGCCGCATAGCCGCTGCGGCCGGTCGGCGCGATGGCCGTGACCTTCATGAACGCATCGGTCAGGCGGTCGGCGACCGCGACGCCGGTCGTCGCGGCGATCGCCGTCTCGGTTTCGGCCGCCGTCCACACGCCGTGCGCCTCGGTGCCCGCCGCCGCCGCGGCGGCGAACGCGGCCTCGAGCGCCGCGCCGCCGGGGGCGGTGTCGAGCATGGCGGTCTCGGCGCTGTGGCCGTCGTGTCCGCGAACCGGTGCGGGCTCGGCAAAGCCGGGATGCGGGCCGGCGGCTGGCGCCGCCCGGGCCGTTGCGTCGGCGGCCCCCTCGGCCGCGCCGGCGCACGCGGTGAGCGCGTCGTCGTCGGTCCGGTTGGTCGCGGCCGTCGCGAGGTGCCCGTCGCGGGCGACGGTCAGCTCGACGGTGAGGTCGTCGATGCGCGTCGCCTGGGTCGGCCGCGAGCGCGCGAAGCGCACGAGCAGGGAGCGCTCGCGCGTGACCGTGGCCTGCGCGCCGTCGCCGGCCCCGACCGCGGCGAGCGCACGCTCGGCCAGCTCGGTCGCCCGGGCCGCGGCGATCAGGCGACCCCGACCTGCACGTCGCGGAAGCGAGCGGGAGCGGTTCCGTGCGAGACCCGCATTGCCTGACCGGGCTCGCCCTTGCCGCAGTTGATCACTCCCCACAGCCGCCACTCGGGCTCCGAGCACAGCGCGTCGAGCCCGGCCCAGAACTCGGGCGTCGTCCCCGCGTAGCTCGGGTCGCGTAGGAGCCGCCGCCGCTGACCGTCGACGATCTCCCACGCGACCTCGGTGGCGAACTGGAAGTGGAGCCGCCGCGAGTCGATCGACCACGACCGGTTGGTCTCCATGAGCACGCCGCGGTCGGTCCCCGCGACGAGGTCGTCGAGCGATCCGGCGTCGCCTGGGGCGAGGTTGACGTTCGTCATCCGCACGACGGGCTGGCGGTCGAACCCGCTCGCGCGCATGCACCCGCCGGAGCGCGCGAGACCGACCTCGGCCGCCGACTCGCGCGAAGAGAGGAAGCCGCGCAGGACGCCGTCGCGGACGATCTCGACGCGCTGGGCGGCGACACCCTCGTCGTCCCACGCGAACGTCCCGAGCCCGCCGGGCACGGTGGCGTCGGCCGTCACCTGCATACGCTCCGAGCCGTAGCGGCGCAGGTCGAGGTCAGCGGGCGAGAGGAAGCTCGTGCCCGCGTACGACGCCTCGTCGCCGAGCACGCGGTCGAGCTCGATCGCGTGTCCGACCGACTCGTGGACCTGGAGCGCGAGCTGCTGACCATCGAGGATCAGCGTCGTGCGCTCGGCCGGGCACGCCGGGGCGGAGAGCAGCGCGAGCGCCTCGTCGGCTACTCGCGCGGCGTGCTCGGGGATCGCGAGCGCGGAGAAGTGCTCGTAGCCCGCGCGGGCGACGTCGCCGCGGAAGGAGGCGGGGTAGGAGCGGACCTGGGTCTCGCCGTTGTCGGTGGCGGTGGCGGCGATCCCTCCGCCGCAGTCGACCGTGCGCTGCTCGCACAGCGCGCCCTCGGTCGAGGCGAAGGTCCGCTCGTCGCGAAAGGCGAGGAAATTGGCGCTCGTCACGGCGATGCGCGGGTCGCCCCGCATGCCCTGGTCGGCGGCGAGCAGGACCGCGAGCTTGTCGTCGACGGGCACGGCGAACGGATACTGCTCGCACGGGCTGTCGTGGCGCCCGGTCGCCGGCGACTCCCCGGCGAGCGGTCGCGCGGGCGCGGATGGCTGGGACTCCGCGAGCGCGAGCGCGCGGGCGAGCGCCTCCTCCAGCCCGGCTTGCGTCAGCTCGCGCGTGGCCGCGAAGCCCCACCCGGCGCCGCGGCGGACTCGCACGCCCACCCCCTCGACGTCGTGGCGCTCGACCTCGTCGACGCGACCGTTGCGGGTCGCGATCGACTCCGACAGCGAGCGGACGTGACGCACGTCAGCGTAGTCGCAGCGCAGCGCGGCGGCGTCCATGAGGCCGGAGAGCAGGTCGCGCATGCGCCGCCGCAGGCTACTCGCGTGAGGACCCGCCGCGCGACAGCCTCGCTTCCGGAAAGAGGACGGGGCGCCCACCGCGCGTCCGAACGCTTCGGACGAGCGCGAAGCGTTTGACTAGACCGTGACGGTACCGACCTCGCTCAGCGACAAGGGAGGCTCGCCGCCCTTCAGGTGGAGGGCGATGGCCTCTCGGATGGACTCGGCCGCCTCCTCGCGCGTCTCCCCCACGGAGAACACGGGCAGGTCCACGGCGCGGACGCTCCACTTCCGTCCTCGGCCTTCTCGTAGATCACGGGATAGTCGGTCACCGCAGCTCCTCGAGTCCGGTCGCTCGTCGGATCGCAGCAAGCGTACCCTCGATATGCCGAGCGTTGATGCGCCCAGGGAGACTCGAACTCCCACGGGCCATACGGCCCACAAGGCCCTCAACCCGTGATAGCTCGTAGTCCTCAGGCACGAGGCCGCATAGTAGAGCGGTTCACTCCTTCTTCGTTGCTCTCAGTTGTGCTCAGTTAGGGACCTAGTTAGGGACCCGTCGCTGCCGAAGGCGGCCTCGACCCACTCCGCCTCGCGGGCGTTCGGGGCGTAATCCGCGTAGATGAGCGTGGTCTTCAGGTCCCGATGCCCGAGCCACTCCTGGAGTGTCCGCATCGGCACGCCGCTCGCCGCCATGCGCGTTCCGAAGGTGTGCCTGAGGTCGTGGAACCGGACCTCGCGCACGCGCGCACGTGAGAGAGCCCGCTTGAAGCGCTTGACTAGGTCGGAGTGGTCGAGGACGGCGCCG
>DATHAN010000294.1:0-2808 GCA_035296645.1 Thermoleophilaceae bacterium | reverse complement strand
CGCAGCTCCTCGAGCCGCTGCTCGATCTCGGTGCGCTTCTGTGTCAGGAAGTCTGTCATGTCACTCCCTTAAGTGAAAGGTGGAAGTAAATGCGAAGGACAAAGATAACTGTAGTCGGTGCAGGCAACGTCGGAGCGACGTGTGCACAGAGGCTTGCCGAGCGTGACTACGCCGACGTCGTCCTCATCGACATCGTCGAGGGGCTAGCGCAGGGCAAGGCGCTCGACATGAACCAGTCCGGGCCGGTCGTCGGCTACGAGCCGAACCTGATCGGGACGGGCGACTACGAGGACACCGCCGGATCGGACATCTTCGTCATCACCTCGGGGCTCGCCCGGCAGCCCGGAATGAGCCGCGACGACCTGCTGGCCAAGAACAAGGAGATCGTCGGCAGCGTGGCCGAGCAGGCCGCCGAGCGCTCGCCCGACTCGATCGTGATCGTGGTCACCAACCCGCTCGACGCCATGTGCCATGTCGCCTACGACACGACGAAGTTCCCCCGCCAGCGCGTGTTCGGCATGGCCGGCGTGCTCGACTCGGCGCGCTTTCGCACCTTCCTGTCGTGGGAGCTCGGCGTGTCGGCCAAGGACGTGAACGGCTTCGTGCTCGGCGGCCACGGCGACACGATGGTCCCGGTGATCAGCTACACCACGGTCGCCGGGGTCCCCGTCCAGCAGCGCATCGAGTCGGGCCGGCTCGAGCAGATCGTCCAGCGCACGCGCGACGGCGGGGCGGAGATCGTCAAGCTGCTCGAGAAGGGCTCGGCCTACTACGCGCCCTCGGCCGGGGTGGTCGAGATGGTCGACTCGATCGTCTTCGACCAGAAGCGCATCCTTCCTTGCGCGGCGCTGTGCGAGGGGGAGTACGGTATCGATGGTTTGTTCGTCGGCGTTCCGATCCGGATCGGCGCGGAGGGGGTCGAGGAGATCGTGGAGATCGAGTTGAACGACAAGGAGCGCGAGGAGCTCGGGAAGTCGGCCGACGCGGTGCGCGAGCTCGTCGACAAGCTGGCCGAGGTGGGCGAGGGGAGCTGACATGAGGAGACCGGCGGCGTCGGCCGCCGCGCTGGCGCTGATCGCCTTCGCCGGCTGCGGCTACAGCTCGGCCGAGCAGATCAAGGAGCGCGATCCCCCGGGCGGCCAGGACAGGGGCCCGGACGTCCACAATCGCGTGGTCGACCAGCTGCGCACGATGAAGGTGACGGTGGCCGCGAGGCGATTCCAGCCCCAGCAGGTGAGCGTCGGCCTCGACTCGACCGTGTATATCGTCAACGAGACCAGGCGTCCGGTCGAGCTGCGCGTGATCAAGCGGGTCGGACACCCGCTCGAGGACACGACGCTCGAGCCGGGCGAGCGGATCGAGCGCGAGTACCTCCGGGGCGGCACCGAGCTCCTCGGCCTGAGGGGCTCGCGCGCCCGGCTCGAGATCAACGTATACGCGACGCCGTAACCGCGGCGCCCGTCAACCGGGCGGGGAGGAGGTCGCCCGTCGGGCGGCGAGCGCGCGCCGCGTGCGTCAGTCCTCGAGCAGGCGCTTGAGGCGCTCGAGCGAGCGCTCGACCTCGCGCCCCGCCGCCGCCGACACCGCGCGCCCGGCGAACCGCCCGGCGGCCCCGCCGGGCAGCTCGTACTCGTTGAGGTAGGAGAAGCGCGTGCCGCCGTCGCGCTCCTCGAGCGCGTAGACGACGCGGGCGCTCGTCCGCGCCGGCCCGCGTCCCTCCCAGGTCACCCTTGACGGCCGGTCGTCCTCCACGACGCGCCAGTGAACGGTGAAGCGCTGGCCCGCGACCTTGAGGCGCTGGGTCATCTCCGACCCCTGGGAGAGCTCGGCGGGCGCGCCATCGAAGCGCTCGTGGATCGTCACCCACTCCCCGAGGCGATCCGGGTCCATGAGCAGGCCGTAGACCCGCTCGCGGGGGGCCGGGAGGTCGATCTCGCGCTCGACCCTCATCGCGCGGCGAGCTCCTCGGTGCGTTCCCACTCGGCGAGCGCGCGCTCGACAGCGCGGCCGAAGGACAGCGGCCCCAGCCCGTAGATCGCCGCCGCGTCGTCGTTGCGCGGCAGGAGGTCATGCTCGAGGCTCTCCATCAGCGGGCGCACGAGCTCGAGCGGCTGCTCGGTGACCGCGCTGACCACCGCGCTCGCCGCCGGGGTCTGGGTGAGCGACATCCGGAACGGCACGCGCCCGACGCCCATGAGGTCGGCGATCCGCTCGATCATGCGCCCGTAGCTCAACGTGTCCGGGCCCGAGATGTCGAGCGACCGTCCCTCGGCCTCCGCGCGCTCGGGGGTGAGCGCGAGGTACTCGATCGCGTCGCGCTCAGAGATCGGGCGCGTGCGCCGCGACTGCCACGCCGGGAAGGGCAGGACGCGCAGGCGCTCGACGAGGCGCACGAGGATGCGAAACGACGACGAGTGCGCGCCGATGACGATCGACGCGCGCAGGGCGGTCGCGCGCGGAAGGCCCTCGAGCAGGATCGCCTCGACCTCGAGCCGGGATCGCAGGTGGGGCGAGCGCGGACCGTCGACGGGGACGATCCCGCCCAGGTACACCGCCCGCTCGACCCCGGCGGCCCGCGCCGCGCGCACGAAGTTGCGGGCGGCGAGGCGGTCGCGGCTCTCGAACCCATCGTCGCCCGCCTCCATCGAGTGCACGAGGTAGTAGGCCGTCGAGCAGCCGGCGAGCGCCTCCTCGAGGCCCGCGCCGGAGAGCAGGTCGCCGCGCGCGACCTCGACGCCCGGCGCCTGCTCGACGCGCGCGGGGTCGCGGGCGAGCGCGCGCACCGGCCGCCCGGCGCGCCTCAGGCGC
>DATHAN010000293.1:0-3750 GCA_035296645.1 Thermoleophilaceae bacterium | reverse complement strand
CGCGAGCTACGGCCGGTCTCGTGTCTCTACCACCACGGCTGGCGCGACGAGGGACTGAGTGATCACGCTCCACTCGAGGCGCAGCTCGAGCGGGCGTTCTAGGCGATCGAGCGTGGCGAGCGCGCGATCGACGTGCGATCGTCAGGAGTCCCCGCACCTCGCGTGTTCGGCCGGTTCGGCGGCGGTCGAAAGGTGGGAGGGGGCGGTCGCAGGCGAGCGGGAACCCTGCGCGAAAGTAGGCATTGCAGGCATTTCGCCGCTCTGAGCGGAAGGGGAGGGATTCGAACCCTCGGTCCCGGTCATCCCGGGACAACGGTTTTTCAAGACTCACTCAACGACCGTAAGTGCGTCGCACTTGGCGTACGCACGGTCGTTGTGTTGCACGTCAACCAAGCTCCGGGTCATCCGCCACCGCGCGGCGCAGCGCCTCGTCGAACCCGATCGGCCGAACGTCGAACGGCACAGCTCCCGTCGGGTCGGTCACGACCGTCGGCGCCGCGAGTCCCTCGACGAGCGGCCGCGCCACGCCAGCGTCAACCGGCGTGACCAGGCCGATCCACAGCGAAGACAACCACGGGGAGATAACTGGAATCGGTACCCGCGGGCGGTCACGGAGCCCAAGCGCCGCGGCCATGCGGTCGAGCATCTCTCCGTAGGAGAGGACGTCGGGGCCACCGATCTGAATCTCCCTTCCCGCCGCCGCGGGGACCGACGGGGCCTCGACGAGGAAGCGCAGGGCGTCGTCGATCCCGAGCGGCTGGGTGGAGTTCTTGAGCCACGCCGGCGCGATCATCACGGGCAGGCGCTGCACCAGATAGCGGAGCGTCCGGTAGGACTCGCTCTGTGCTCCGACAACCATTCCCGCCCGGAAGTAGGTGAGCGACGGTCCGTGCTTGGCGAGCGCGAGGGCGGTCTCGTGGCGGCTTCGCAGGTGCTTCGACTCCGGGCGATCGCCGAGCCCACCGAGGTAGACGACCTGCTTGATCCCCTCGGCCTTCGCCATCCGTGCGAATGCCGTCGCCGCTGCGACTTCCCTCGCCGCGAAGTCGCCCCCGCCGCCGCGGCCCATCGAGTGGATGAGGTAGTAGGCCACGTCGATGTCGCGCCCGGCCCCGGTCAGGGTCTCGGGGCGCGTGACATCCCCCTCGTGGAGCTCGAAGCCGGACCGATCGAGCTCGCGCGCGCGGGACCCGGCGTGATCGCGAACCATGCAGCGCACCTCCCAGCCCGCTCCGGCGAGCGCGGGCGCGAGGCGCCCGCCGACGAAGCCGGTGGCGCCCGTGACGAGCGCGCGACCGCTCATGGGCTGGAGCCCGGCGGGGACGGAGCGGTCATCCCGTGCTCATCGGGCTCGACCTTCCGCGTCATCTGGGTGCTTGGGCCTCGAGATGAGCGCCCGGCCATGGCGACCCGGGGTCTCCGACACCGGACGTCGCCTTCGAGGGTGGCAGACCCTTTGTTGGTCCAAAGCGCCCGCCGAGTAGCTCCCCCCTCAGGCGCTTCAAGACTTGGCTCGAGAGCTCCGCTTCTTCCCGCGGCCCGTGGACTTCCGTCCGCGCCGTCCATTCGTCTGCCGCTCCGATGCGGGTATCTCCTCGCGGGCTACTGCTTTGGTAAGAGTCGGAATCAGGCGCTCGAGAAACCTCGCCATCTTCTCCTCGTCGCGGCGAATCGACCGGGCGAGCTTCGCCGTCTCATCGTCCCCGAGCGTCTCGGCGAGACTCTCGATCGCCGTGTAGCTCGCGATCTCCTCGGCTTCGTCTTGGTACTCGGTCCGCGCGTTGCGAAGGAGCCTCTCCTGCTCGCCCGTCCCGCGGACCATGTGGAGCGGGCCCTGCGCGAGGGCGGCGGCGCGGTTGGCAGCCTCCTGGGCACTCGCCGCAAGGCTCCCGGCGCTGCCGCCGTGGCGCTTGATCTGCCGTTCCACGGCGCGGGCGTGTGCCTTCGTCTCCTTCAGGTGCTCCTGTAGGCGCTTCTTGTATGAGGCGCGGGTGGTCATAGAGATGTGCGCCTGAAGCGCCGTCTCGAGCTGCTTCTCCTTGCCGTACGCCTCGTTCAGGTACTGGAGCAGTTTTGCGTCGCCTGCGCTTCGGTCGGCCATCGGCATTCCTGGGTCGGGGTGTAACACGCTCTACCCGATTGGCACTTGAGGAGAACAGTTCATGGCTCACAGCGGGCTGCCGCGTTCATCGCGCCGGCCGGGACCGTTGTTACCGCAGAGAGAAATTGCGAAGACTTCCGTGAGCGTCGTCTCTCGGCGCAGGGGGTAGTAGGCGCGACTAACTAGCCATCGACCGACGGAGTGGGAATGAGCAGAGAGACCTCCCCGATCGAGCAGGTCGCCCGCTTGGTGGGCGCAGTCTTCCTCCTCGTCGGCATCGCGGGCTTCATTCCCGGCATCACGACGAACCTGTACTCGGGGCTTCCCTTCGCGGTCACGAAGCGAGCGCGGAGCTGCTCGGGATCTTCAAGGTGAGCGTGCTCCACAACCTGGTCCACATCCTCTTCGGGGTCGCGGGGCTCGCTCTGTCGCGGAGCCTCGACGGAGCGCGCGGCTTTCTGCTCAGCGGAGGAACGATCTACCTCGTCCTCTGGCTCTATGGCCTGGTTATCGATCAGGCGAGCTCCGCCAACTTCGTTCCGATCGACACGGCCGACAACTGGCTGCACTTCGTCCTCGGCGCTGCGATGGTCGCCCTCGGCTTGGCACTCGGGCGGGAAGCGACCCGCAAGCCGCCCAGCACGCGACACCGTCTGACGCTCAAAGCGTCCCCCCTCCCTGGGAGCACGGAACCGGTCGTTAGCCATCGAGAAGGCCGGGTACACGCGCTCTGTGACGTGTACCGCCGAAGGTAAGCAGCAGTTCGGGCTCCTTGGCGAGGTCGCCGGCCTCTCGCTAGGTACGGTTCTCGGCGCATGGGCGGGGCTACGGCGGGGCAAAGCCGTGCACCCGGATGGCGTCGTCTTCGACGCCCGGCTCGTAATCTCAGGCGACTCGGCGGCTCCGAGCGCCGCGAGGCTCCTAGCCGACGCCAGTGAGCACCGCGCGATCGTCCGTTTCTCTCGGTCGCTGGGCGTCCCGAGGCCAGTTCCGGACCTGCTCGGGATGTCGATCCGCGTGCTCGACGCCTACGGCAATGGGCAGCATCAGGACCTCCTCATCGTCACCTCGGCCGACTACCCGATCCTCCACCATTTCTTTCTGCCGGCGAGCGACGTCCAGCAGCGTCCTTATTCTTCCTCGTTGCCGTACCAGGCGGGGAACGACACCTTTCTCGTCGGAGCGATGCCCGACTCGACGTCCCCGCGGCCTGAGGGCGGCAACGAGTTCGACCGCCTTGACGCGGCAGCGTCCACCGGGCGACTCGTCTTCCGGCTCTGCGTGGCGCCTATCCGCGGGCCCTTTCGACCAGTGGGGGAGCTCCATATCGGCGGGCGGCTTTCCCCTGACCTCGACGCCCTGCGGTTCAACCCATGGAACACCGGCGGGGGAATGCAGCCGGTGGGCTGGCTCAACGAGGCGCGGGACCGCGCCTACAAACTGTCGCAGCTCGCTTGGGCCGTGACCCGCAAGGGAGCTGCGGGGCGGCAGAGGAACGCCGACCGCGAGCTCCACGCCCTCACTTCTGTCGATCCGGGCGTTCTTTCGGCGCGTGATCGCTCGTCGGAGCCCAGCGTCCACTAGCCCTCTTCTCGAGCGCGCTGGGCTTATGCGCCGCAATCGCGGGAGCCCTTGGTCGAGCGCCTCTT
>DATHAN010000292.1:0-2370 GCA_035296645.1 Thermoleophilaceae bacterium | reverse complement strand
CGGGCGCTCGCGGCGATCGCGGCGAGCCCCGAGGTCGAGCGGCGCGTGCGCGAGGAGCTCGAGGCGGCCGACCTGTCCGACCCGGAGGCGCTCGGCGGGCTGCCCTACCTCGAGGGCTGTCTCAGCGAGGCGATGCGCCTGTGGCCCACCACCCCGCTGCTCGTCCGGGAGACGACGCGCGAGGTCACGCTCGCGGGGGAGTCGCTGGACGAGGGGACGCAGGTGATGATCGTCAACACCTTCAACCACCGCGACCCCGAGACCGTCGAGGACGCGGACCGCTTCCGGCCGGAGCGCTGGGAGGGAGGCGGCCGCGACCTGCGCTTCAACCACCTGAGCAACGGCAAGCAGGACTGCCCGGGCGGGCCGCTCGTGTACCTGCTCGGCAAGGCGGTGCTCGCCCACATGCTCGCGCGGTACGACATCGAGCTCGTCGGCCCGCCGCTCGACCTCGGGCGACCGCTCCCGTACATGCTCGACTACTTCGAGACCCGGTTCAAGCTCGCGGCGCGGACGTGACCGCCACCACCCCCGAGCCGCGCACGCTGCCTCCCACGGGATCGAGACGCGTGCGCAGGGAGCAGCTCGAGGAGCTTGCGCGGCGCGTTCGCACGCAGGGAGACCGGGAGGAGATCGAGATCGAGAAGCCCGCGACCGGCGAGCTGCTCGGGACGGTGCCGCGGTGCCAGCCCGAGGACGTCGAGGCGGCGGTCGAGCGGGCGCGGGCGGCGCAGGCCCGCTGGGCGGAGACGAGCTTCGCCGAGCGAGAGCGCGTCCTCCTGCGCTTCCACGACCTCGTGATGTCGCGCCGCGACGAGCTGCTCGACCTGCTCCAGGTCGAGTCGGGCAAGGCGCGCAAGCACGCCTTCGAGGAGTTCATGGACGTCGTGATGGTGGCGCGCTACTACGCGCGGACGGCCGAGCACCACCTGCGCGCCCGGCGGCGGCGCGGCGCCTTCCCGCTGCTGACCGCGACCTGGGAGCACCACCACCCGGTCGGCGTGGTCGGGATCATCACGCCGTGGAACTACCCGATCACGCTCTCGATCAGCGACGCGACGCCGGCGCTCGCCGCCGGCAACGCGGTGGTGGTCAAGGCCGACACGCAGACTCCGTTCTCGGCGCTGTGGGGTGCGGCCGCGCTCGAGGAGGCGGGCCTGCCGCGCGACCTCGTGCAGGTGATCACGGGCTCGGGCTCCGAGCTCGGGCCGGAGCTCATCGGGCGCGTCGACTACGTGATGTTCACCGGCAGCACCGGGGTCGGGCGCACGGTGGCGAGCCAGGCGGCGGAACGGCTCGTCCCCGCCTCGATGGAGCTCGGCGGCAAGAACGCGATGCTCGTGCTCGAGGACGCCGACCTCGATCGCGCGGTCGAGGGCGCCGAGCGCGCCCTGTTCTCGAACGCCGGCCAGCTGTGCATCTCGATCGAGCGCGTGCTCGTCCACGAGTCGGTGGCCGACGAGTTCACGCGCCGGCTCGCCGACCGTACCCGCTCCATGAGCCTCGGATCGAGCCTCAGTTTCGACGACGACATGGGCTCGCTGATCTCCCAGGATCAGCTCGAGACCGTGCGCGGGCACATCCACGACGCGGTCGAGAAGGGCGCGAAGGTGGTGGTCGGCGGGCGGCCGCGGCCCGACGTCGGCCCGTACTTCCACGAGCCGACGCTGCTTGCCCAGGTCAGCGACGACATGGAGCTGTACGCGGACGAGACGTTCGGTCCCGTGGCTGCGATCTCGCGCTTCTCCTCCGAGGAGGAGGCGGTGTCGCACGCGAACGCGAGCGCCTACGGCCTCAACTTCAGCGTGTGGACCCGGGACCTCGAGCGCGGCCGGCGGCTCGCCACGCGGCTCGAGGCGGGAACGGTGAACGTCAACGAAGGGTTCGTCGCCGCGTGGGGCTCGGTCGACGCGCCGATGGGCGGGATGAAGGACTCGGGGCTCGGCCGCCGCCACGGGGCCGAGGGCATCCGCAAGTACACGGAGAGCCAGACCGTGTCGGTGCAGCGCGTGATCCCGATCGCGCCGCCCGGGCCGGTCGGCCAGGGGCTGTGGGCGCGCCTGATCACGGCCGGGCTGCGCGTCCTGCGGCGGACGCCCGGAATCCGCTAGCCGCACGGCGCCGCCCGGCTAGCCCGCCTAGCCCGGCCGGCTACGTGTAGTCCGGGTCGTCCTCGTGCTCGCGGAAGAACCGCACGATCGCCGGGAGGTAGTCGCGGAACCGGGGGACGCCGATCCCGTGGCGGTCGAGCAGCTCCTCGGCGCGGCGCGTGCTGAAGTGGACCTCGTGCGTGAGGTAGACGAGCGACTCGCGCGGGATGCCGCCCATCGCCTTGCGCATCGGCGCGAACCGCAGCGACGGGTCGGCGGC
>DATHAN010000291.1:0-4720 GCA_035296645.1 Thermoleophilaceae bacterium | reverse complement strand
GAAGCCGACCGGGTGGTTCTCGGCCATGTTCGAGCCCTGGATGACGATGCAGTCCGAGTGCTGGAGGTCCTGCTGGAAGTCGGTGGCGCCTCCGCGCCCGAACGAGGTCCCGAGACCCGGGACCGTCGAGGAGTGTCATATGCGCGCCTGGTTCTCGATCTGCACCGCGCCCAGCGCGGTGAACAGCTTCTTGATCAGGTAGTTCTCCTCGTTGTCGAGCGTCGCCCCGCCGAGGTGGGCGAAGCCGAGCGTGCGCTTGAGCGTCATCCGCTCCCCGCCCTGCTCGCCGTCCTCCTCCCACGTCCGCGCGCGGGTCTCGAGCACGCGCTCGGCGATCATGTCCATCGCCTCGTCGAGCGGCAGCTCCTCCCACTCGGTCCCGTACGGTCCCCGGTACTTGACCTTGTACTCGCGGAATGGGTTGTTGACGAGCTGCTCCGATGCCGCGCCCTTGGGACACAGGCGCCCGCGCGAGATCGGCGAATCGGGATCGCCCTCGATCTGGATGACCTGGCCGTCCCGCGAGTAGACGCGCTGGGCGCACCCGACCGCGCAGAACGGGCAGATCGACTGGGTCGTCTTCGCGCCGCGGGTGCGCGGCGCGAGCGACTCCGACTGCTTCGACTGCGCGGCGCGACCGAGACCCTGGCGATCGACCGTGAGCTGGCGCGCCAGCGGCAGTCGCATGAGCTTGTCCCGAACGGCCACCCCGTCTCCCTCTTCCCCTGCGCGGCGGGGCCGCGCGGACCGGGCCGTACCCTACGCCGCGCGCGGGGAAACCGCAACACGAGCGCGGTCGGAGGGCACGCGCCGCGGGCCGGACGCGGCCGGCAGGCCCGCTGCGCCGGTCACCGCCGCCGCAGCGGTCCGCTAGTCGAGCGGCGAGTCGCGGCGGGTGCCCCGAGCGAAGCGGCTGCCCGACAGCTCGGCGCGGGCCCGATCGGTCAGGCGGCGGATCCGGTCGGCGGCGTCGCCACGACGCGGAAACGGCGCGCGCATCGGATCGCGGCGGCGCGAGAAGGGCGTGCGCCCCTCGGACGCTCGCTCCATTGGAGGGCCGGAAATGGTCATCTAATCTCTCCTCGGTTGGTCATTTGCCGAGGATCCGGCGACGGGCCGCCTCCTGGAGGCCGGTCGCCGTCCCCTGCTTCGTCTTCTGTCCGGCGGTCGGTGGTCGCTCCCGCCCCCGGCCGCCAGAGCATCGCGTTCTTTACCCGCCCGCGCCTACTCCCCAAACGCGGTGGGACCTACGCCGCCGCGGTCTCGACCTCGCGCTCGCCGGCCTCGGCCGCGGCGGCGAGCCGCGCGAGCGAGCGCCGGATGAGGCGGGAGATGTGCATCTGCGAGACGCCGATCCGAGCTGCGATCTCCGACTGCGTCATGTCGTCGACGAAGCGCATCTGAAGTATGCGCCGCTCCCGCTCCGGGAGGCTCCGCAGGGCCGGGGCGATCGTCACCCCGAGCTCGACGAGCTCGAAGCGCTCGTCCTCTTCGCCGAGCGTGTCGGCGAAGGCCGAGTCGGCGGGCTCGTCGCCGCCCGGGCGCGGAGCCTCGAGCGAGAGCGCGTCGTAGGCCAGCGCCGCCTCGAGCGCCTCGAGCACCAGCTCCTCGTTGAGGTCGAGGATCTCGCCGACCTCGGTGGCGGATGGCGAGCGCCCGAGCTCCTTCGAGAGCCGGGTGACCGTCGACTGGACGGCGACCGTGCGCTCCTGCATGCCGCGGGGGACGTGCACCGCCCATCCGAAGTCGCGGAAGTAGCGCTTGAGCTCTCCGACCATGGTCGGGACCGCGTAGCTCGAGAACGCGGTGGTTCGGGCGGGGTCGAAGCGGTCGATCGCCTTGACGAGCCCGACGCTCGCGACCTGCACGAGGTCCTCGAGTGGCTCGGGGCCCCGTTGGTAGCGGCGCGCGAGCTGGCGGGCGAGCGGCATGAAGCGCTCGACGAGCTCGTCGCGGGCACGGCGATCGCCGTCGCGGTGGTAGCGCATGAGTAGTCGGCGGTCCTCGCGGGCGGCGGGCTTCGGCTCGGACGATGACGGTGGGATCTGTTGGTGCATGGGCAACTCCTTTCGTCGTGTGTACGACTCGGAGCCGGCTTCGGACCGCCGCTGGATCCGTCCCGTCTCGTCCCACCGCAGCCTTGGCGAGCGACCCGCACCGGATCGCACCCCCTGGCCCTTCGGTTGTACCACGAACCGGTCGCCCCGTCCAACCCGGGCGTCGCCCGTCCGCCTCAGCCCCGGTGGGAGCCGAGGGGCCCGAGAGCTACCGTCGCAGCCGCCATGCCGAGCAAACCCCAACCGCCCGGAGACGCGCGCGCCACGGTGCTCTACGACCGCGACTGCGGCTTCTGCCGCTGGACGCTCGCGCGCCTGCTCGCGCTCGACCGCGCGCAACGGCTTCGGCCGGTGGCGTTGCAATCGCCCGAGGGGCGGCGACTGCTCCCGGGCATGAGCGACGAGCAGCGACTCGCCTCGGCCCACCTCGTGACCCCCGATGGGCGTGTCCACTCGGGCGGCGACGCGGTCGCGCCCCTTCTGCGCCGCCTACCCGCGGGCCGCCCGCTGTCCGCCCTCGCGGGGCTGGCGCCCGGGCTGTGGCGCGTCGGCTACGGCTGGGTGGCGGGCCGGCGCGGGGTGTTCGGCCCGCGCATCCCGCGGGCCGCGGTCGAGCGGGCGACGGCGAGGATCGACGCCCACGAGTGACCGGCGCGCGGGGTGTGCGCGCGCACACCGACGTCCCTTCGCCGCACCGGGCCGCCCGACATGCGCCTCAGCCGTTCACCACCGTGCCGCCGTTGGGGTGGAGTGTCTGGCCCGAGATGAACGAGGCGTCGCTCGAGGCCAGGAAGACGTAGCTCGGGGCAATCTCCTCGGGCTGTCCGATCCGGCCCATCGGGGTCTGCTCGCCGAAGTCCTCGACCTTGCCGGCGGGGAAGCTGGCCGGGATGAGCGGCGTCCATACCGGGCCGGGCGCGACCGAGTTCACGCGGATGCCGCGCTCGGCGAGCGAGATGGCGAGCGAGCGCGTGAGCGCGACGAGGGCGCCGTTCGTGGCCGAGTAGTCGATCAGCGTGGGGTTGCCCTGGTAGGCGGTGATCGAGCTCGTGTTGACGATCGCGCCACCCTCGGGCAGGTGGGCGAGCGCCGCCCTGGTCAGGTGGAAGACGCCGAACACGTTGGTGCGGAAGGTCTGCTGGAGCTGGTCGGCGCCGATGTCCTCGAACCGCTGCTGCTCGTGCTGCTCGCCGGCGTGGTTGACGAGCACGTCGAGCGCGCCGAGCTCCGACACGGTGCGCTCCACGGCCTGCGAGCAGAACGCCTCGTCGCCGACATCGCCGGCGATGGTTATCGCGCGTCGCCCCTCCCCCTCGACGAGCGACTTCGTCTCCTCCGCATCCTCGTGCTCGTCGAGGTAGGCGATCGCCACGTCGCCGCCCTCGCGGGCGAAGAGAATCGCCACCGCGCGGCCGACCCCGCTGTCGCCGCCGGAGATAAACGCGACCTTGCCGTCGAGCTTGCCGCTTCCGCGGTACTCCGGGGCAAAGGCCTCGGGCCGCGGCTCCATCTCGTGCTCGAGCCCCGGTTGGCGCGCCTGCTCTTGGGCGGGACGCTCCTCCTGCTGGCGGTCGTACCTGTCGGACATCGGTCGCTCCCCTCGTAGGCGTTTGCGGGTCGTGGGCTGCCTTCCCCGCCCGCGGCGGGAGTAGGCGCGCAAGCGCCGGACGGGCTATCCGGCTCAGGGCGTCGGGGGTCTCACGGGCCGCAGCGGATCGACGGCCGGCCCCTCGATCACCGTGCCGTCGAGGTCGAAGCGCGAGCCGTGGCACGGGCAGTCCCAAGTCCTGTCGCCGCCGTTCCAGCTGACGATGCACCCGAGGTGGGTGCAACGCGCCGAGAGCGCGTGCAGGCGCCCGCGCTCGTCCTTGTAGACCGCGACCTGACCGAGCCCGTCGCGAACGATGCCGCCCTCGCCGGGACCGAGCCGCGCCACCGAGCGCCGCCTGAGGCGGTCGCCGAGGAAGCGGAGCCCGACCTCGGCGTTCTCCTTGGCGAACGTGGGGGCCGAGGCGACCGGGTTGAGGCGCTGCGCGTCGAACGTCGCCGCCCACGGGTTGTCGCGCCCGGCGACGCGGTCGGCGAGGATGGTGGCCGCGGCGGTACCGGCGGCGAGCCCCCACTTCTTGAAGCCTGTAGCGGTGAGCAGCCGGTCGGAGAAAGGCCACAGCGCGCCGACGTAGGGCATCCCGTCTACCGGCTGGTTGTCCTGGCTCGCCCAGCGGACCTCGATCCGCTCGACGCCGAAGCGTTCGCGCGTGAAGTCGGCGAGCCGGCGATAGCTCTCGGCCGGCCGCGAGTGTCCCGTCTTGTGCCCCTCCCCTCCCACGAGCAGCCAGCCCTCCCCGTCGACGTGCGCGGCCCGGATCGACTTGGCGGGCGACTCGGCGCTCAGGTACATCGCCTCGGGCAGAGTCCCGCTCGCGCGCGCGGCGACCACGTACGAGCGCTCGGGGTGGACGCGGGCGAACCACAGGCCGCGATCGAGCAGCGGCATGTGCGTCGCCACGACGACGCGGTCGGCGGTGACCGTCGCCCCGTCGCGCACGCGCACGCGACACGGCGGACCCTGGTCGACCGACTCCACGGGCGAGCGCTCGAAGACCTCGCCGCCCTCGGCGACGAGCGCCTCGGCGAGGCCGAGCAGGTAGCGGCGCGGGTGG
>DATHAN010000290.1:0-10960 GCA_035296645.1 Thermoleophilaceae bacterium | reverse complement strand
GGACCGGCGCTCGTGGTCATCCCGATCGGCCTGGCGATGCTGTCGCTCGAGTTCGCCTGGGCCCAGCGGCTGCTCGACCACACGCTCGAGCGGGGCATCGACGCCAAGGACATGGCCAAGAACGCGAGCCGGCGGAAGCAGATCCTGGGAGCGGCGGCGGCCGTGTGCCTGGTGGCGGCGGTGGTCGCCGCCGGCGTGCTGTACCTGCTGTGACAGCGCGGCGTCGCGCACGGTGATCGACCTTCACTATCGTGCCGAGCTCGAGAGCATCTGCCTGGGACGCGGCAACTACCTGCTAGTCGAAGCGCCCTACTCCGCCGCCGCCGAGCTTGTAGAGAGGGGCCTGTTCGCGTTACAGGCCCAGGGCTTCCGTCCCGGTGCTCGCGCATCCCGAGCGCTCGCCCGCCTTCATGAGGAACCCGTCCGCTCCTCCTCGATCTCGCCGGGCGCGGCGTGCTCGCCTCGGTGACCGCCGGATCGCTCGCCGGGCGCTTCGGCGCCCGCGTGCGCGATCTCGCCCTCGAGATGCTGGGCGAGGGTCTCGCCCACAACGTCGCGTCGGACGCTCACGACAGCGGCGGACGCCCGAACCGTGCCAGCAGTGGCTGGCCCAGCAGCGAGCGGATCTCGTCGGCGTCGCGCACGCGCGAATCGAGGGCGTGGAGCAGCATCACCGTGCCGACCGCGAGCGCCCCCGAGCAGGAGGCCGAGCAACACGTTGCGCCCGACCTGCGGCTGCACCTTCGACGCCTCCTCGGCCTCGCCTACGACGAAGACGTTGGAGGCCTGGAGCGCCTCGAGCGTTCGCAGCTCGTTGTCTCGCGCCTCGAGCTCGGAGATGAGGCCCTTGTTCTGGTCGCCCTGCCCGTGGCGCGCAGAGCCGCGAGCCGCTTCGCGACCTCCCTGCGGGCGCGGGTGACCGCCGCTACGTCGAGCTCTCGCCGGAACTCCGCGACTGCGCGGCGAAGAGGGCGGCCTCTCGTTGGGCTTTCGCCGGGTCGGCGTCGCGAACGTGGAAGGCGAGCAGGTCCGCGTCGGGGTTGGGCTCGACGTCCGCCCGCCCGAGGAACGACCCGGGGTCCTCGTCGCGGCGCCCTCGGCTTCGAGCACGCGCCGCCCGACCGCCGTCGACTCGGCGAGCGCGTCCTGTGTCTGGAGTAGACGCTCGGAGTCACCGCTGGTCAGCGGGTTGTCGGCCTCCGTGACGCTGCTCGCGATGTCCTGCCGGCTGATCAGGACCGTCGCCGTCGACTCGTACTCACGCGTCTGCGCGAGCGAGAACACGAGGCTCGCGCGGACTCGTCCCTCGAGGTCGTAGACCCGTGCGGGCTGGCCCGTCTCGGCCAAGGCTCGACGCAGTGTCGCAAGATCGCGATTCGACTTCCCGGTACTCACGACCAGTCCGCCGTTGGCGTGCGTCGACCGGTACAGCGGGCTGCTCAGGTCCGGGCCCCACGGAACCGACACGGCCTTCTCCGGCGCGACGCCCAGCTCGAGCGCTTCTGCGCAAGCGATCGGCGAGGCACGCCACGGCGTCGTGGTGCGAGAGAATCCTCATCGTCGTCTTGCTCGGCCTGACCGGATGGTGCAGGATGGAGACCACGGGCCGTCCGATCAAGGACCGCACCAGCGCCAGGCCTCGTGCGCTCCCTTCGTTCGCGGAGAACACGACGTCAGCCTCCGTCCCGAGCGCGAACAGCTCCTGGTCGATGTCGCCCAGTTTTCGCCGGGTCAGTACGATGAGGCGACCCAGGAGACCGAGCTCGTATGGCTCGCGAAAGGGTGCGAGTCGCACCCCATGGCCGAGAGCTGCGAGCCGGTCAACCCCCCACGCGTGCTGACGAGGCATCGAACCCGCGTCGGCGAGTCGCCACATCTTGCCGAGCGGGTAGTTGTTGAGCGCTACGAGGTCCAACGGCAGTCAGCCCGTTGACACTCCGGGGGCGGACTTCCCTGGGCTCAAGAATCGGCTAGCGCCCTCTTGATGCGGTCGATCATCTCCACGGGGGTCGGGTCCACACCGCGGAGGACGCTCAGGTAGATGCTCACGAGGTCGCCGAGCATGACAGCGGAGCAGATCCGCTCGAGCGCGGTCTCGCCGGGGGCGGCGACCGTCTCCACGACCTCGACCGCCCGGGCGACCTCAGCCGCGGTGAGCTCGAGCCGCCGGCGCAGCGGCTCGCTCGCGCCCCGATCCTCCAGGAAGACCGCCGCGAAGGGCCCTAGGCCCTGTGCCCCCTCCCACCCGCTCACCTCGTTGTGGTCCGCCTCGGGCAGCTCGGCCGAGAAGGCGGGGAGCTTCGCGTTCTCGTTGAGCTGGCTCTTCCAGCGATACGCGACCGGGGCGGTGGCGTCGACGCCGTAGGCCGCCGGCACACGTCCGTGCAGCAGGCGCGCGAGGCGCTTCGGGGGAGCGTGGTCAGGACCGTCCGGCCCCCACTCGGCCGCGAGCCGGCGCAGCAGCTCGGCCGCCGTCTCGACCTCGGTCGCCATCGGGGCCGAGACGCCGGAGAGCGCCGCGCACTCGAGCGCGCCGACGACCATGTACGCGACCGCCGCCCGCGGCTGCATCCCCGAGGGAACCCCGATCACCGGCACGCCGTCCGCCCGGGCGGCAGCTGCGAGCCCGCCGCCGGTGGTCAGCACGATGCGCTCGGCGCCGGCCGCGCCCGCCGCCTCGTAGCAGGCGAGCGCCTCCTCGGTCTCGCCCGAGTAGCTCGCGCACAGGACGAGCGTGTCGCTCGAGACGCCGGGCCCGAGGCGGAAGCCGCGGACCGTGCGCAGCGGCGCGTGCGCACGCTCGCCGATCGCCGCGGCCGCGAGGTCACCGCCGATCGCCGAGCCGCCCATCCCGCACACGACAAGCCCTCCGGTTCGCTCGCGCCGGGGAATGCCCGCGGCCTCGACGCGCCACAGGGCGTCCTCCAGCTGGTGCCCCTGGGCTTCGACGTCGCGTACGAGCGCATGGGCGTCGACTGCCTCGACCGCGGCACGATCGAGAGACCCGAGCTCAGGCGCGGGCCTAGCGCCCCCGGGCGGGGCAGTTGCTTCCCGCGCGCCCGCGTCCTGGGGGTCGCGGGTCATGCCGGATCGCCCGCTGGCTCGCCCCCACCGCGTGCGCCCGCGGCATGCGCGTCGGCTTCGTCGGACCGCCCGAACTCGGTCGTGGGGCCGATCCGAGTCCCAGGCGGGACATCCGCGCCCGGGGCCACGCGCGCGCGCCCGCCGACGACCGCGCCCGCCCCGACCCTGGCCGCGGCGCCGATCTCCGCCTCCTCGGCAACCACGGCGCCTTCGACGACGGCGTCCGGTGCGATCTCGACCCCGCGAAACAGGACCGAGCGCGCCACGCGGGCGCCCCGCCGGATGCGGCAGCCCTCGCCGAGCACGCTGAGCGGGCCGATCTCCGCTTCCTCGACGGCGCAGCCCGGCGCGACGAGCGACCCGCCGGCGTCGCGCGGCGGCAGCGCGCTCGCGACCGCCCCGCCGAGCAGATCGTACGTCGCCTCCAGGTAGCGCTCGGGTGCCCCGATGTCGATCCAGTAGCCCTCGACGGGGTGACCGAAGAGACGGTCCCTTACAAGCGCGGGGAAGATCTCGCGCTCGAACGAGACCGCCCGACCGCTGGGGATGCGCTCGACGACCTCGCGCTCGAGCACGTACGCGCCCGCGTTGACACGGTTAGTAGGACGCGCCGCGCCCACGCCCTCGCCCTTCTCGAGGAACGCCTCGACCTCGCCCCCGGCCGCGGTCGGCACCAGCCCGTAGCTCGAGGTGTCGTCGACGGCCACGAGCGCGAGCGTGGCGAGCGCCCCGGCGCGCGCGTGGAAGTCGACCTCCGCGGTCAGATCGAAGTCGGTGAGGACGTCGCCGTTCAGCACGATCACCCGCTCTCGGAGCCGGCCCTCGTCGAGTGCGAGGCGCACCGGCCCCGCGGTGCCGAGCGGCTCGGACTCCGTGACGTAGTGCAGGGCGACGTCGCCGTGGCGGTCGCCGAGCACGCGCGCGACCTCGTCCGCGAGGAAGCCGCACGACAGGATCGCCTCGTCGACCCCGTGGCCGGCCAGCCAGTCGAGCACCAACGTGAGGAACGGGCGCCCGGCCAGCGGCAGCACGGGCTTCGGTGTGGTGAGGGTGAGCGGACGCAGGCGGGTGCCCTGCCCGCCGGCCAGGATCAGCGCCTGCATCGCGCGCCCTCGGTCAGGCGGGCGAAGGCGTCCTGACCGCGGCGCGGCGCCGCCCCACGCCTTCGTAGGCGAACCCGGCGTCGGCGAGCGCCTCGCGGTCGAGGAAGTTGCGGCCGTCGACGACGAGCGGGGTCGCCATCCGCTCGCGCACCTCGCCCGCCCAGTCGAGCTCGCGGAACTCGGGCCACTCGGTGACGAGCACGGCCCCGGCCGCTCCGTCGAGCGCCTCGATCGCCGAGCGGCAGACCTCGGCGCCGGGCAGGAGCTCGGCCGCGCGCTCGCCCGCGACCGGATCGAAGACGCGGACGTTCGCCCCCTCGCCCATGAGCCGGGCGGCGAGCACGAGGCTCGTCGCCTCGCGGACGTCGTCGGTGTGCGGCTTGAAGGCGACGCCGAGCAGCGCGACGTCGTGACCCACGAGCGACCCCAGGTGCTTCTTGAGCTTGCCGATCGTGCGGCGCTTCTGAAGCTCGTTGACCTCGATCACCGCGGTCAGTAGCTGGAAGTGGTAGCCCGAGTTGCCGGCGAGCTGCTTGAGCGACGAGACGTCCTTGGGGAAGCACGAGCCGCCGTATCCGATCCCCGCGCGCAGGAACTGCGGGCCGATGCGCTCGTCGAGCCCCATGCCGCGCGCGACCTCGGCGACGTCGGCTCCGAGCTCCTCCGACACGTTGGCGATCTCGTTGATGAACGAGATCTTGGTGGCGAGGAAGGCGTTCGAGGCGAGCTTGATCATCTCGGCGCTCTCCACGTCGGTGCGGACGATCGGCGCACCGAGCGGCTCGTACAGGGCCGCCACGCGGTCGGCGAACGACGCCGCCTCATCGCCGGCGCCCACGACCAGCCGATCGGGGTGCATGAAGTCCGCGACCGCGGTCCCCTCCTTGAGGAACTCCGGGTTCGCGACGTAGCCGAGGCTCTCGCGCCGGCGGGCGATCGCGCGCCCGGTGCCGACCGGCACGGTGCTCTTCATGACGAGCGCGTGATCGCCCGACTCGCCGATCTCGTCGACCACCTGCTCGACGCGCGAGAGGTCGGCGTCGCCCGAGTACGTCGGCGGCGTGTCGACGCAGCAGAACAGGAGCTCGGCCCGCTCGAGCACGGGTGCGAGGTCGGCCGTGAAGTGGAGGCGCTCGCGGTTGCGCTCGAGCAGGTCGGGGAGCTGCGGCTCGTGGATCGGGACCTCACCGCGCGCGAGCGCGTCGACCTTCTCGCGGACGATGTCGCGGCAGTGGACCTCGTGACCGAGCTCGGCGAAGCACACGGCGGTGACGAGGCCGACCCAGCCGGCCCCGATCACGCCGATCGGCTCCAGCTCGCTCGTGACCCCGGGCTGCCCGTTGCTCGACATGGCGCGCAGGCTACCGCCTAGAGCGGGCGCGTCGACTCGGCGATTGCCAGCATCTGGCGCTCGGAGAGCTTCTCCAGGAGCGTGTTCGAGACCCAGTAGACGCCGCGCGGGGTGCGCCAGGCCACGAGCCGCACGCGGTCGCCGTCGCGGTAGACCTCGAACTTGCGGCCCCCGCGGCGGCGTACCTCGGCGGGGCCGCTGAGGATCGGCGGGTTCTTCCAGGCGGTGCCCTGGATTCCGTAGTACTGGCCGATCTCGTTGTTCTTGAGGACCATCCGGTAGCTCGGGTAGGAGCGGCCCTCGGCGCGCACCTCGAGGCCGTAGACGCGCGGCTCGTCGACGAACGTCGACCCCGGGGCGCGAGCCTGCGGGTAGTACACGGGGATGCGAGCCCCGCGGCCGCGTGCGGCCTCGGCCTGCATGCGGCCCTGGGCCGAGGCGTCGTCGAGCGGCACCGGGCGCGAGCCGCCGCCGCGGTCGGCCCGTGAGCGCCGCGGGCGGCGCTCTCCCGAGTCTCCGCCGCCGCCGGGCGGCGCACCGCCCGACAGGAACTCACGGGTCAGGGCGCGGATCGCCTGGGAGCTCGCGGTGACGTAGGTGGACCCGATCTCGCCCTTGAACTGCACCTCGTGCACGGGACGGCCCGCCGCGGTGACCGCGAGCTTGACGAGCCGCACGACCTCGGCGCGCGAGCGGATGTCGGAGCTCGTGTAGCGGCCGAAGATCTCGATCAGACGCTGGCGGTCGGATATCAGGTCGCCGACCGAGACCTGCTGCTTGACCTCGCGCAGGAAGCCCTGCTGGCGGGCGCCGCGCAGGAGGTCGTTGTCCTCGTGGCGGTAGCGGACGTAGTCGAGCGAGTCCTTCCCGCACATCCGCTGGTAGCCGGCGGGGACGTTGATCGTCGCGTAGTCGTCGAACCCGGAGTTGTCGTTGAAGTAGCGACGGTCGACGTCGACGTACACGCACCCGATCGCGTTGACCGCGCGCTGGAAGCCGTCGAAGTCGACGTTGATCACGTGGTTGATCCGCAGGCCGGTCAGCTGCTTGACGGTCTCGAGCGCGAGCCGCGGGCCGCCCGCCTCGTAGGCCGCGTTGAGCTTGCGCGCCCCGACCCCGGGTACCTGGACCTTGAGGTCGCGCGGAAGCGACAGCATCGTCGTCGCGCCCTGCTCGGGATCGAAGCGCAGGAGGATGACGGTGTCGGACCGCGTCTTCTCCTCGTGGTTGGGCGACCACGCGGGGCGCGCGTCGGACCCGAGCAGCATGAGGGTCTGGGGCTCGCCCGATTCGGACTCGGACAGGCTCTTGCCGAGGTCGAGCACGCGCCCGTCGCGGAACGCCGCCACGACGCGATCGATCTCGCGGAAGCCGGCGAGCGCCGTGGCCGTCGCCGAGGCGAACACGACGAGCACGGCGCCCAGGAGGACTCGCCGCCACAGCGTTCTGGTCATGGGTGCTGGGTCAGGCAACGTGAAGCCGGCGTCGGCCGATCCGGTCGGGCACCAGCCGTGCGAACTCGACGAGGGCCCTGCGGTAGCGCTCGAGCGAGGAGATCGACACCCATTCGTCCGGACCGTGGTGACCTCCTCCCCGCGGACCGAACTCGACGGCCGGAGTGCCCGCGTCGACGAAGGAGACCGCATCGGAGGCGCCGTCGCGCCCGACCGACACCCGATCGGCGTGAGTGCCCCGCGCGACGACCTCCGCGAGCGTACGCACGAACGCGTTCGAGGCGTCGACCGTCACCGGCGCGCGGTGGATCAGCTCGCTGGCCACCACGTCGGGCAAGGCGTCGATCGCCGCGAAGATCTTCCCCCGGTCCTGGCCCGGGAGGTAGCGAATGTCGATGTCGACCACGCACCGGTCGGGAACCTTGTTGAGGGCATCGCCGCCGGCGATGCGGCCGAGGCTGACCGAAGGGCGGTCGAACAGCTCCGACGACTCGCGTGCGAACGGAAGCGCGCGGACCTGCTCGTAGGCCTCGACCGCCTTGACCACCGCGTTGTCGCCGAGCCACGGCGTCGACCCGTGAGCCGCCTTCCCGGCGACCTCGAGCCGGACGCCGAGCACCCCCTTGGCCTGGACGCCGATGCGAAGCTCCGTCGGCTCCCCGGTGATCGCGAAGTCGCCCTGGTATCCGCGCTCGACGAGCACGTCGGACGCACGCACGCCGGCGTCGTCTGACTCCTCGTCGGACACGCACAGGAAGTTGACCCGCGCCCGCCGCTCGGCGGCGAGGTCGCGCGTGGCGCACATCATCGCCGCGAGCGCCCCTTTCATGTCGTACGCGCCGCGGCCGATCAGGCGGTCGCCCTCGGCGCGCGGCCGGAACTGCGCGGGCGGCGCGGGGACGACGTCGAGATGCCCGTGCAGGACGACCGTCGGCCCGTCCTCGGCGCCGACCGTGGCCGCGAGCACCGGCCGCCCGTTGTGGACGAAGTCGGCGACCTCGACCTCCCGCGCCTCGAGCCAGCCCTTGACGAACTCGGCGGCGGCGCGCATGCCCTCGAGCGTCGAGGTCTCGTAGGCGATCAGCCGCTCGGCGAGTGAGGTCTCGCGCACCGGCTCAGGATAGCCTCGGGCCCGGGCGCGGATCCGGCGCGGGGTCCGGTGAGCGGTGGCCCGGAGCGCCCCTCGCGGATACCCTACGCGCGTCGCCGCCTGCGGGGGCTCCTCGGCCGGCGCGCGTCCCTCCTCTTCCGATGGCCCGACGACCCGCAGCCAGCCGCGCCACGTCGCCCACGCCCGCCGCGGAGCCGCGCGAACGCCCCCGCGAGGTGCCGGCAACCCACGCGCCCGACACGAGCACCTCCGGCGACGGCGCCGCGGCGCCCTCGCAGGGCGCCGCCGCTCCCGAGGTGGCGAGCGCGGGCGCTGCCCCCGGCAACGGGCAAGGCCTCGCGGCGCGCACCGCGGACCGCCTGCCCCAGCTCGCGGCGCTTGCCCGCTCCGACACCGGGCGCGCGGCCGGCCTCGCCGGCGCGATGCTCGGCAACAACGCGATCGCGCTCGTAACGACCGTGGTGTTCGCCCGCATGCTCGGCGCTTCGGGGTACGGCTCGCTCGGCGCGCTGCTCGCCGCGTTCGTGATCCTGATGGTGCCGGGCTCGGCGCTCCAGGCCACGGTCGCCCGCGAGGTGAGCCGCGAGCTCGCCGAAGGCAGCGAGGTCGCGGGCGCGGGCGTGCACCGCTGGATGACCCACCTGACGGCGGCGCTCGTCGCCGTACTCGCCCTGGCGCTCCTGCTGCGCGAGCAGATCGCCGCCGCGGTCGGCGTGCAGGATCTGGGGTGGGCCGCCGCGGCGACGCTTCCCACCGGCTGGCTGTGGCTCATGCTCTCGGTCCAGCGCGGCGCACTCCAGGCCGTCCAGCGCTACCGGCTCGTCGGGTTGACGCTCGTAGGCGAGGCGGCACTGCGACTCGCGTTCGGCGCCGCGCTCGTGCTCGCCGGGGTCGGGGTGACCGGCGCGTTCCTCGGGACGACGCTCGCGCTCGGCCTGCTCGTCGTCGCCTACAGCTTCCCGCTGCGGCGCCTGCTCCCCGCGCCGCGCGACGACGCGGCTCGCGCGCTCGTTCCGGGTATGCGCCACCTCATCGCGCGCGCGTGTGTGCCGGTCGCCGCGTTCGTGCTCATCGCGGTGCTCCAGCACGTCGACGTGATCATCGTGAAGCACGTCGCCTCGCCCGAGAAGGCCGGCTCCTACGCCGCGGCCTCGGTCGCCGCCAAGGCGGTGATCTGGCTGGCGATGGGGCTCGGCTTCTATCTGCTGCCCGAGGCGGTCCGGCGGGCCCAGGCGGGCGAGGACGCGCGGCCGATCCTCGTGCGCACGCTCGGTCTGCTCGCCGCGGTGGCGGTGCCGCTCGTCGGGTTCTACGCGCTGTTCGCGCAGCCGCTGCTCGCGATCGTCTTCGGTCCCGGCCTCACCGCCGCCGCGGGGGCGCTCGCCTTCCTCGCCGGGGCGATGGCGTTGCTCGCGGGCGGGTACCTCGCCGTGCAGTACCTGCTCGCGCTCGGCCGCCGCGCGTTCATCGCGGTCCTCGCCGTGGCCGCGGCGCTCGAGCTCGCGGTGCTCCCGCGGGTGGGCTCCGAGCTCACCGAGGTGGCGCTCGTGCTGCTCGCCCTCCAGGTCCTGCTCGCGGTGTCGCTGCTCGCCACGGCGGCGCGCGCCGCGCGCACCGACCATCCCGAGCCGCGCGACCCGCTCGTCGTGCCGGAGGCGTGACCGCCGGCCCGCGGCGGTAGCCTTTGGGCGCCATGGCGACCGCCGCCCCGCGCGCCCGCGCCACCCACGAGGTCCTCAACCAACCTCGTCCGCTCGAGGGGGTCAACTTCTTCGACGCCGACGTGCCGCTGCGCGAGGCCCTCGAGCGCGAGGGCGGCGGCTGGGGCATCGACCGCGTCCGCGACCTGGGCTCGGTGTGCGGCTCGCCCGAGGCGCACGAGCACTCCCGCCGGGCCGAGCGCAACGAGCCGCGGCTCGTGACCCACGACCGCTTCGGCAACCGCGTCGACCGGGTCGACTACGACCCCTCGTGGGACTGGTTGCTCAGGCTCGGGGTCGAGCGCGAGGTCCCGTCGCTGCCGTGGCGCGATCCCCAGCCCGGCGCGCACGTGGTTCGCGCCGCCCTGTTCCACGTGCTCGGGCAGGTGAACGCCGGCGTCATGTGCCCGATCTCCATGACGTACTCGGCGGTGCCCGCGCTGCGCCGCGACCCCGTGCTCGCGGCCGAGTGGGAGCCGCGTCTCACGCTGCCCGACCTCGAGCGCGGGGCGCTCGCCGGCATGGCGATGACCGAGAAGCAGGGCGGCTCCGACGTCCGCGCGAACACCACGCGGGCCGAGCCCGCCGGCGACGGCGAGTGGGAGATCACCGGCCACAAGTGGTTCTGCTCGCACCCGATGTGCGACGTCTTCCTCGTGCTCGCCCAGGCGCCGGAGGGGCTGTCGTGCTTCCTCGTCGAGCGCGGTCCCGGGTTCGAGATCCAGCGCCTCAAGGACAAGCTGGGGACCCGCTCGCTCGCCTCGTCGGAGGTCGAGTTCCGCCGGCTGCGGGGGCGGCTGCTCGGGCCGGAGGGACGCGGCGTGGCGACGATCATCGAGATGGTCGCCCACACCCGGCTCGACTGCATCCTGGGGACCGCCGCGGGGATGCGCCGCGCGGTCGCCGAGGCGGTCAACCACGCGCGCCACCGCTCCGCCTTCGGCGCCCGGCTGGCCGACCAGCCGCTCATGCGCAACGTGCTGGCCGACCTGGCGCTCGAGTCGGAGGCCGCCACCGCGACCGCGCTGCGGGTGGCGCGCGCCTACGACGAGGGCGAGCAGGCGAGCGTGTTCCGCCGCTTCGCCACCGCCGTCATGAAGTACTGGGTGTGCAAGCGCGGCGCGCCGGTGGCCGTTGAGGCGCTCGAGTGCACCGGC